>DAIDMW010000006.1 GCA_027448785.1 Candidatus Colwelliibacteriota bacterium
GCGGCTCAGGATGTTTTCATCCTTCGACGCGGCTCAGGATGTTTTCATCCTTCGACGCGGCTCAGGATGTTTTCATCTACTATTTCTGTATATCCTCGCTGCAAGCAGCGAGGTATTGTGGATGAAAACAAAGCGCGAAATTTAAAAAGCGCTGTTTTGCGTTTTAAGTTCGGCCTTTTAGTGTAGTATAAAAGAAATGTCTAAGATCCCGTTAGATACGCCTCTCGGAGAATTACACGGCGTCGGGCCCCGCTTCGTCTCCAAGTTGAAGAAGCTCGGAGTAACAACCGTCCGCGATCTCCTTTGGCACTTCCCGAGTCGCTACGAAGACTGGAGCAGTGTTGCTAAAATCGCCGAGTTGAAGCCAGGCGACCTAAAAACGGTGCGCGGGAGAGTGGAAAAAATCGAGGTGAAAAAAGCGTGGCGCCGAAGGATGTTAATCGTCGAGGCCGACATAGCCGACGACTCAGGATCGATTAAAGCGATTTGGTTCAACCAGCCGTACGTCAAAAACATACTGAAGCCTGAGACGGTTGCCAACTTCGCCGGAAAAACGGCTATCCGGAACGGCAAGCTTTATCTTTCCAACCCCACCTACGAACTGGCCGGGCCGCTTGAGGAAACGAAGCATACCGGCCGCCTTGTGCCGATCTATCCGGAAACCAAAGGCCTTACCTCGAAGGGCCTGCGCTTTTTGACCCTGCCGATCCTCGAAAATGCCGAGCCAGCGGATGAATTTCTGCCGGAAAAAACATTAAAGGCCAACCGCTTGCCGGAAATAAACCGGGCCCTTAAATCCATTCACTTTCCAACAAAGCTTTCGGAGGCGGAAAACGCCCGGCGGCGCTTTGCTTTCGAGGATCTCTTTCTTCTGCAGCTCAACAACATCAATCTGCGTTCTACGCTTTTAAAACAAACCGCTCCGCAAATCAAAGTGGCTAACGATCGAATAAAAAAATTAATCAGCGGCTTGCCGTTCGAGCTGACCTCCTCCCAGAGCAAAGCGCTAAAAGAAATACTGACAGACTTATCAGCGAAGCATCCCATGAACAGATTATTGCAAGGAGACGTCGGCTCCGGGAAAACCATAGTCGCCGGTTTGGCGGCGGTCGTCACCGCCGAAAACGGCCGCCAGGCGGCATTGATGGCGCCGACCGAGATTCTGGCTAGGCAGCATTACCGGACGCTTTTAAAATTCTTTGGCGACTCGGGAATCGGCATCGGCTTGCTAGTTTCTAAGGAGGCGCGCGCCAGCTACGGCGAGGGTTTGGAGTCTGGTTTTGCCAAAACGGATGCCTTAAAACAGCTGGCTTCGGGCGACATCAAGATCCTCGTCGGCACCCACGCCCTTATCCAATCTTCAGTCCGCTTCGCTAACCTCAGCCTTATCATCGTCGACGAGCAGCATCGATTCGGCGTCGCGCAGCGGGCCGCGCTGTCCGGAGGAGAGCAAAAGGTCGTCCCCCATTTCCTAAGCATGTCCGCCACTCCAATTCCCAGGACGCTGATGATGACTATCTTCGGCGACCTCGACGTCTCGCTGATTCCCGAGTTGCCCAAGGGAAGAAAAGAGATAATTACGAAAATCGTCGCGCCGGAAAACCGCAATAAAGCTTACGGCTTCATTAAGGGCCAAATACAGCGCGGACGGCAGGCTTTCGTCATTTGTCCGCGCATCGAACCGAGCGAAAGCGAATATCTCTTGACTGCCGAGGAAGAGAAAAAGCTAGAAATAAAATCGGTGAAGGAGGAGTTTGATAAGCTCTCCAAGCGCATCTTCCCCGAGTTGAAGGTCGGAATGCTACACGGGAAAATGCCAGCGAAAGAAAAAGAAGAGATCATGAAAAAATTCTCTTCCGGAGAAATCGACCTATTGGTTTCCACCTCGGTGGTCGAGGTCGGCGTCGACGTTCCGAACGCAACAATCATGATGATAGAAGGAGCGGATAGATTTGGATTATCCCAACTTTACCAGTTTCGCGGGCGCGTGGGCCGCGGCGAACACCAATCCTTCTGCTTCCTATTCTCCGAAGCCGGATCGAGATCCGGATACTCGCGCTTAAACTCCCTTCTTACCGCCAAAAACGGCTTCGAGCTGGCGGAAGAAGACCTTAAAATTCGCGGTCCTGGAGAATTTTTAGGACACGAACAAGCGGGAATGCCTGATATCGCTATGCGCTCCTTAAATAACCTCGAGTTGGTCAAGGCGACGCGTGAAGCGGCCGAAGATGTTTTACGTTCCAGTCCAGGACTCAAGGAATACCCGCGATTGCGCGCTAAACTCAAAGACTTCTCCAACGATATTCATTTGGAATAATTAACCATCAGGGTTGACAGACTATTGACATATATGTAAAATCGTTTCGTTGTTCCTTATCGCCTTAAGTTAAGGCGGTTATTTCAAGGGCCAGTCCGGCTAGCTCTTCAAATACCCGTCTTCTCTCACTAAGCTAGAAAGAGGAGGATACGTATGATGACTGAGTCTCGTTTAGAATCGGCTCGGAAGGAGTTGTCGATGATTCGCTTAACAATGGCAGGGCGCTTTTGCGGTACGCGTGAATGGGTAAAGCTCGGGCGGCCTATCACCAAAGGAGAGTTGAACCTGTTGCCAGAAATTCCATGGGGAGACGAGATTCTCACCTCACCCTGCCTGTTCTTCCCTGAGAAAGCGGTCAGTCAGACCCACCTGCTTTTCTTAAGCGTTCCCGAGTCTATCCGCTCGCTAACTGGATATCTCCCGAGGCAGTTCACGCGTTCGGACATCGAGGCTTGGCATATGAAGGAGGAAGAGAAGTTCTCCGCTATAAATTCTTCCTTCTCTTGGCACCTGGTGCCAATTGCGCCTATTTTGTCCTTCGCGGGCAGAAGTTATGAGGAGCAGCTCGCGCTTCTGCCGGAAGGGTACCGGGTGATGAGCGCTGTCGACGCCACGATCGAACACCTTCTCTACCGCACCTCCTTCGGTAAGCCTCTTTTGGAGTCTGGTCATTGGAGAAACTGCCGAGACGTCACCAGTGACGGCAAGGTGGTTAAGGTCTGCGAAACCGAGAAAGGCGTTTCATACGGCAGATATCCGGAATATCCGCGACCGACAACCACGCTAGCGATCGAGAGAATGCCGTAAATTGCACCACAAACCCGATCCCCGACGGACAGCCGCCGGGGATTTCTTTATAAAAAGAGGCCCCGCCTTTCCGAAGAAAGACGGGGCGATGTTTTTTACTTTGGCTTTTCTTCCAGCGGGGAGAGAATTCCCCAAACAATCAAGGCGACGCCGCCGACGGTGAAGGCAATCGGAATTGCCATCGGGGCCGAGAGCTCAAGGCCCATAGCCAACGCGAAGTTGGTTAACCCCTTGAACAAAACACCAACGCCCACTCCAACCGAGCCGAGCGCCACCTTAGTGATCGGAGATCTCCGCAGGAGGCCTATTATATTTTGCAGGTACAGGATGACCAATAAATATGCCTTAAACAGCGAATTGTCAAGCCACGCGCGTTAGCTATGCTTGCTCAGACTTTCTGCCGCCCGATTAAAAGCGTAAGCGGCCTCTTCGATCTCGTCTCCGGTTTTGATGTTTATCCGGTAGTTTTTGTCGTCCGACTGCAGGACCTCCAATCCCCTCTTTAATTCGGACAACGACTCAGTCAAATCGGCGGAGAAAGTCAGGCTGGAAACATAAACGATCAGGATGACTTCCAGAGAAGTTATCGCGAGGCCCAAATAAAAGATTCCGGGCGGTAGATGACCTTCGATGAAATTCCATACCAGTGGCGCATACAAGACAACCCCCAAGATGATTGAGCTAAATCCCAAAAACATTATTTTTGTCTTAAGCGGAAGGATTGCTTTGGGCTCGAGAATATCTCCGAAACTGGCGAGCACTCCGTTCACTTTCTGCAAAACCCAGTGACCGAAACTATAAAGAGTCAGAAAGGCTATCGGCGACATTGCTAAAGCCACCAATAGGTCCTTTATCGCCTGGTCGCGGTTTGCTCCGGCAAAAACAACAAGCATCGCGTCTCCCAACAGGTAACCGCCGAAACTGATAAAAAATCCTAGCAAGCTTATCCTCAAAGGATAGTACGAAATAGAATTGGATACGCTTCTAATCCGATCTTTGGTAATGGTAGAAACATTGGAAGAATAATCTTTTAAGAAGAGGTCGAACTCCCGGAACCAGCGGAGAGCGATAAATATGAATACTCCGCCGAGCACGGCCACTTCCAAAAAATATTCCAGCGCGGCGAAGCTTATCTGGCGGCTAGTCAGGTGGAGCGCGAAAGCCGACTGGAGCGGCCCGATAATCCAAAAGATGACCACGGTTGTGGATATAAATGAAGAGATTAGCGTCCTCTTTATTTCCGACTGGGGATTTTTGGGCCACAGCAACAAAATCAAGACGGCTGACAAGGAAACCAAAAACACCAGCCACCAGGCGAAAGTGTTCCAACTATAATGATCTCCGACTAGGAAATCTGAGATTGAAACTTTCATCGAAAGAATCCAGACGGCGGCGAGCAAGAAAAGGACTATTGCGCTTATCCAACGCCTAATTTGGTCCATTGTTTTAATTATGAACTACAACAATAAAACTGCAACGGTGAATAACTCTAAAAAAACTTGGCCGACCGAAGCGCCCCGGTCGAAAAGCTTTAGTGAAGCGAAAGCGGAGAGGGAGGGATTCGAACCCTCGATACCTTGCGGTATACGCGCTTTCCAAGCGCGCGCACTAGGCCTCTATGCGACCTCTCCAAGCAAATAAAAGACTAAGGGATATCGCTGAATTTTACAACTCGGTTTTTCCCGCCTTTTTTGGCGGCATACATCGCCTTGTCCGCTCGATCTATCAGTTTGGCGAGGTCGTCTTTTAGGCGAAATTCAGCGACGCCGAAGCTGGCCGACAAGGGTATTTTCTTCTTCTTAAAAGCGAGCTTTTTGTCCGCAATGGTTCGGCGTAGATTTTCTGCCACCAGCGCTCCGTCTTTCTCGCCTGCACCTAAGAGCGCTATAACGAACTCTTCTCCTCCCCACCGGCCGACGAAATCGCTCTGCCGAACGCCGTCGATCAGAGTTTGGGCCGCGTCCTTTAAGGCCGCGTCCCCGGCGTCGTGGCCATAAGCGTCGTTCAGTTTTTTAAAATCATCGACGTCCAGCATCAACAGGCACAAAGCGGTCAGGCTAAACTTGGCCTTAGACCGGCCGTGCGCACGTCCTCGCTCGACAGCAGCCAGGATTTTCTGTACTTCTTCGGTAAAGCCGCGGCGGTTATAAACGCCGGTCAACGGATCTTTGTAAACCAGGAGGCGCAGCTTCGCCACCTCCCTTTTTAATGCGGATAATTCGCTAGCCACTTATTCAAATGTTTTACGAACGAGCGATCTTTTTTAAATCCTCCTTCGTATGCGCTAAATCCATCAACGCAGACAATCCTTCCTCTTTAAATTTCATCAGAGCCTCAGCGTCTTCGCTATTGTCTTGCACCGCCTCGGAGAAAAAACCAAAGATCAAAGAATCTCTTACGTCTTCCGGAAACTCTTTAATATGTTCGATTACAAAATCGCGCACGCGCTTTTCATCGCCTGTCTTCACCAAATCCAATAGCTTATTCTTGATCTCGCTCGGTATAGAAGAGTATTTATCCATGTTTAGTATTTATTATTTAACAACCTCTTTTATTAGGCTATCCAATAAGATATTGAAAATTTCTCCCCAAAATCCAATCTTTTGCTTTTTTCCCATATACTCTTCAAGGAACTTGGATTCCACTTGGTCTGCCGGAATACGCTCCTCTTCCGGCTTCTCATCGTTAGCTTCTACGAATTCCTTATAGCTCTTTTCTATTTCCTTTTTAGTTTTGTCAGTATTGCTGGAAAAATCAACTACTTCCTGGAAAGGAGTATCGTTTCTTTCTGTCTCGGGTTCCTCTTCGGACCTCAAGGCCTTAGTTAAATGTCCCCGAATCTCTTTATTGCCCTTGATGGCTGAGTTAAGTAGCTGTCCGGTTGACCTAAAATTGTCATCCAATCTTTTAGTTAACGACTCCAACTCCGCGGGAGAAATTACTACTCCCTGCTTCTCTATTTCTTTAATTTGCGCGACAATACTTTCCCGGCTATTCTTCGAGCGAAGCCTCCGGAAAAATCCAATCTCTCCTCGTACAGCTGCGGCGATCTGTTCAGCCGAAGGATTTTCCGGGAGATTCGCCAATATCTTACTCATACTATCCTCGCTGATCCCGTATCGCGAAGTAAACTCCCCTATCTTGCCATCGATCTCCTTCATTCTGGATCGTGTTGCCTCTAGCTTATTTAAGCTTGCCGCCAGTCGTTCAAAAGAACTATCGCCCGAGACGGCCATTAATGAAAGCTGTCTCTCCACCGCATCGCGCAAAGCCTCTACTCCCACCCCTTCAGCCAGTCGCTGTAAATATTCGTTGCTATTAACAATAACTTGGAGCTCTTGACCTCCAAGCATCTCCTTAAAATGGGAAGCGGCTTCCATTCTCTCAAAGAATCCATTTCGAGCGTCGCTCAAAACAAGCAGCTCTTCGGAACTAAGCGTCTCTCCGGACGCTAACTTCCTCGCTAATTCAACTCCGTTCCCGACATGCGCGCCCACGTACGATCCGAACAGCGATGATTCTTCCTTATTTTTTAGAATTTCGACTACTGTCGGCAGTTTCTCTTTTTTCTCCTCACGCGCGGTTTCCCGGGTTTTATTACCTTCTGTTTTATCGCCCTCTGCTTCTTTTTTTTCTTCTTTTGCGCGCTTATACGATTCGAATATCGGCATGTTTGTCTATAATCTTAGTCTTCTCCAAATTTCGTCCTCGACCAAATTTCTGTCACCTCCGTATCTAAGCCGTGATTGGCTTTTTGCATCATTGAGGGTATTAATTGAGCCCTTTTCCGGAGGAATGGTTTTGATGTTAAAAGGTGCTGCTGGTTGGCCTTTAATTAAAAGCTTAGCGTATGCGTTATAGTTGTCAATATTCATCAGATCATTCTTACTGAACACCGGCTCAAACTCCCTGGCTAGTCCTTCGGCGTCGGTTACCCCCACGCGGAAGGCGATCTTCGATCCGACATTGCCGAAAACGGAATCCCTAATCCTATCGGTAAGCTGCGCGATAAACTGGTGGGCGATCACCAGGTTTAGACGGTACTTCCGCGCCTCGGACAAGATGACGGAGATGGAATCGGTGGTGAAGTTCTGGAACTCATCGATGTAAAGATAAAAATCGCGGCGCTGGCTCTCTTCGGGAATATCAACGCGCGACAAGGCGGCCAACAAAAGCTTGCCGGTGATGATCATCCCCAAAAGGTTGGCGTTGATATCGCCGATCCTGCCTTTGGACAAGTTAACGATTAAAATTTTTCCTTCGTCTATCACCTTGCGAAAATCAAAAGCCGAGACCGCCTGTCCGATGATCGGCCGAATATAGTCGTTAGCGGTGAAGTTGTTGAACTTCGAGGTAATGTAGGGCGTCATATTCTGCAGCGCCGCCTCGCCTCCGGCCTTAACCGCTTCTTTTTCCCAGAAGTCGATAACCGCCGGATTCTTTATCCTGGCCAGTTTGCGCTCGCGGAACTCGGCGTCGGTGAAGACCCGTGGCACCTCCATCAGCGTTGCCGGTTCATTCGGCATATCCTCCATCAGAAGCAATAGGGCGTTTTTCATATACTGCTCGAACATCGGCCCCATGGTCTCGGGAGGGAAAAGTTTGTTGAAAATACTCTGCATCTCATTGACTATAAAGGTCTTCTCCTCGGGACGCGCAAAGTCATACTCCAGCATATTTAATCCCACCGGGCGCTCCAAATCCGCCGGGTCGAAGACGATGACGTCGTCGTATCTTTCTTTGGGAACCAATGACAATATGCCGTCAGCCAAATCGCCGTGCGGATCGATAACCGCCAGCCCCTTGCCGTTCCGCAGGTCATTCACCGCCATATTTTTTAATAGCGCCGACTTACCCGTTCCGGTCTGCCCGATGATATAGAGATGGCGCCGGCGATCGTCGTCGGAGAGCATTATCGTTTTTCTTGTGCCGCGGAAAATATTTTCTCCGAGGACGACTCCGCCCGTCGGCAGCTCGGCCGGCGCCGGTGCCTCTTTGCTCTTCAGCCACTTGATCTTCTGCACGCCGGTCAAAGGAGTCGGCAGATGAAAGATGCTGGCCAGCTCGACTACATTCAGAATCAAACTCTGGCCAGGCTCGAACCGGCGAAAAGAATAATCGAAAGAGAAATTGTTGATTTTGCCAGGGCGAACCGCGATCAACTCGCCGCGGCGCGGGGCCTGAAACTGTGAGAAAGAACCGGCCACCGAGTTAGCCAGGCTTTCAGCGGAGGCATAATCGGCGGCCGAAGCGAGAACGCGAAAGTTAACCTGCAGCAACGGTTGGCTCAATTTCATTTCCAAAGCCTTGACCGCCTCCGCGTCGACCGTCTTCCCCTGCTTTTCTTCAGGCTCCGGCTTCTTCGAGGCCAATGCCCTGGTTACGTCGCTTAAAGACACCTTCATCGCGGTCATAATCCGATCCAAACTCTCTCCCTTGTTAAGCTCGGCGGCGGCGCGCGCTATAGTTTTTTTCACGCTGGCCGGAGCCGGGCGGGCGACGATCTGGATCGCCATCCCCTCGCCGACCTCCGCCACTTTGGAGAGTCCGCTTAAAATCGGCCCGAATGTGTCGATGTTCGTCTCCTGGTAGGTGCGGATCGGCAACAGATATTCTCCTTTTTGCGATAGATAAAATCCGGCAGCCGCCCCCGTCGGGTTGAAGATGTTATACTCCTCCCCTTCTTCAACCTGGGCTTCGCTGAACAATCCCTCAATCTGTCTTTTTACCGCCGCCAGGGAATTATGCGGAGCGGAAATATAAAAATGAATTTCTTCGCCGACGTGCGGAACAGCTGCCTCAAGAGTGAAAGGCGTTCCTAGTCCGGCCAGCAAACTAAAAAGCTGGGCGGATTTATTAATCTCCTCCTTCAAGTCTTGGTTAGCTTCCGGCTGTTTTTGCGGAAGGCGGACCAAAAGAAGCCTCAACCGCAAAGACTCGGCAAGCAATTGTTTGCTTGCGCGCCTTTTAATAAGGATATACGCAACTAGTATAGCGGCTACGAGAACGGCGACGATAAAAGTGATCATAGCAAGTTGCGCGCCTGCATCTCGTCGTAAAGCTTTTCGACTAAAGCGTCGTGGAAGGCGTCAGTAACGAACGAGCCCATCAGGCGGGCTTGGGCCGCCGCCTCAGAAACGCCCTTATGGAAGGCCAGATCCACTAGTCTCTCCACCTGTAGCCTCGCCTCCTGAGGCGCCTGGTTGACGTATTCCGGAAGATACGGAGAGGATGGTTCTTGATTAGTCGGAGCGGATGTGGCCGGAGCAGCCTGATAAATGGCCGGATAGAGCGCTTGTTTCAGCGCTTCTTTGGGCGGCGCACCAAACTCCCTAGCCGAGCGCTCTTTTATCTCCGTCGAAAGCCGAGCGATGTCCGCCTCAATCGCCGAGTGTACAGCTCCCTCTCCTTCTATCTGTGCCATAGATTAATAATAAGCTGTGGCGGCCGGTAAAACAATTTATTCCGAGTCCGGATTTTCAATACGCTTCGCCAAATCTTTCGTCCGCTGATTACTTCGGATCTCCCGCCATAACGCCGAAGAAAACAACTTTTCTTCCCCGCCGAGCTCATCAGCCGCCTCACGTGCGTAATCCATGAAAAAGCTAGCTACAAAATCGTCATACTCGTGATCGATCAGAGACAGCGCCTCCTTTATCCCCGACAAGTTGCCGTCTACAGCCTCTTCGCAAGCCGCGTTCAGGCAATCCTCCACCGCCAACCGCAGGTATTTGGAAACATCTTCCTTAACGATGCCGCCGATCTCCTTAATTGTCCTGCAACTCCTGACACATCCGCCTGCGCCGCGCCAGGCCGCTAATTCTAATTTTGCATTCTCTTCGATCGCTTCAAGCGCGGCTTTTAAATCACTTTTTACCTTATCGGTTAGCAGATCCGGGTTGGAACGGACAACGCGGATTATCGTCTCAGCTTCGTTATCCCAGGATATTTTTCTGGTCCGTCCATAAATCTCGTCAAGGATTTCCTCTTCTTTAGTAGCTTGTCCGGCAAAAAACGGCTCCTTGGTTAAGCGCCGAAGAGAAATGTGCATGTCGTATTTTTCCTTCCCTATCTCATCGCGGAAGAAACGGCTTATTTTGCGGTATTCGGCGGGGTCGAAAAGAATCATTGCCGACTTCAGTTCCCCCGACATCCCCTCTCTTTCCGCGACAAAAAACAAATCTCCCAGTTCTTGATAAAAATTACGGAATGAGCCGGTTAGCTGGCGCTCGTATTCGCCCAAGTAATCGCTGACAAGTTTGTTTCCCTCGCCTACCTGCGACTGCAGCTCTTTTTTCTTGGAACGCAGAAAAGCGATCGCGTAGCGGAACTCTGAAAGTTCGGTATGCAGGTTACCCTTAGCCAGCTCCTCGAAATTGGCGATCAATTCCCCTTTTGCCGAATAAATAAATTTTCTGGCACGCTCGGGTAGAGATTCGAGCTTCATCCGAAGAAGGTACTCCACCCTTTCCCCTTCTGCCAAATCTTTATAAGCATCAACGTCTCTTTCTATTTCCCTCTCCCCGTCGGCTTTCTGCCACAGGAAAGCTTCATAGACAGCGTGAATCGCCTCGTGTCGCGTGATTTCGTCGTTTTCCTCTCGGTTTCCTGAGTCGCGTACCAGGTTAACCATACTTCCGGGAAAATGCGCTCCCTGCATGCCGCGATCGTAATCAAGCTTGTCCATCTCGTCGTCGTTTAAAAAATAAGTAACGCTCAACCCGGATAGAAGCGGCTTTTTGCCGGATAAAACCTCCTTCAACCCCTTCTTTCGGGGCAGCTTCACTCCGCCCGGGTCTAGCTTTGCCCTTTCATACTCCTCGGCTTTTCTCCTCAAACTATCCTTGCCTCGCCGGAGAGTGAAAACCAACCTGACATTAGGGTCGTCATTTAGTTTGCTTATTTCCCTGGAAAGGCGTTCGCTCTCCTCTATCAGTAGATCGATATCCCCGCTTTCCGATTCGATTCGTTCATCAAAAATTTTTTCAATCTCCTCTTTTCTTTTTATAAGCGGGCTGATCTCATTTATCTTTTCTTCCGCGGCTGGCGAGTATTTTTCGAGCGTTTGGTCGATTTTTACCACTGCGGCTTCGAACAGCTCTCGTCCGTCCAAACCGCCGTTTTCCAGCGTCTCTCGTATTTCGGTAATGATGCCGATCCTCTCCTTCAGGCTGGCATGCAGGTTTTCTTTCTTCTCGAAGAGTTCCGACTTGCCGTCAACTGATTTCTCTCCGTCTGGCGCGTTGGTTTCTGAATTCGGCCACTTTTCCATAAGGACGATTTATCCCTCCATTTTTTTGAGCGCGGCTATTCGCTCATTGATCGGCGGATGGGTCATAAATAACTTCTGCATCCACGAAACGCTCTTGCTTCCGCGGTAAGGATCGCTCAGCCATAGGTGGGCGGTGGCGCTGCTCGCCCGGCGCAGCGGCAGGTTGGCTTTCTCTATTTTTTCCAAGGCGCTGACCAGCCCTTCTGGGTAGCGAGTCAGAAGCGCTCCGGATGCGTCGGCCAACAGCTCGCGCTTCCGAGAAATAGCCAGCTGTATGATGGTGGCAACGATCGGCGCAACGATAGCTAATGTCAATCCGACTATCAAGCCGAGTGCTCCGTTATCGCGCTCATTCTCCATTCCGCCCCAGAAAAACGAGTTTAGCAGCCAGTTCGCCAGCAAAGAGATCGTACCAACCAGAACGACCACTACTGAAGAAACTAGAATATCGCGGTTAGAGACATGGGACAGTTCGTGGGCGACAACCCCCTCGAGTTCGGTCTTATCCATTATTTGCAGCAGGCCGGCGGTTACCGCGATCGAGGCGTGCTGCGGGTCGCGGCCGGTGGCGAAAGCGTTCGGTGCGGCTTCGGGAACAATGTAAATTCTCGGCGTAGGCAATCCGGAAGCGATAGCCAGGTTTTCTACAGTGCGGTAAAGTTCGGGCGCATCTTTTTTTTCGATCGGCTTGGCGCCGGAAACCGACAGCGCGATCTTGTCGGAGTACCAATAGCTGACGAAACTGGAAGCTACGCTAAAAATTACGGCGACAACCAGAATAAGCGAGTTACCATAAATCTGACTAAAAATGAATCCGAGCCCGATAATCACGATCAGGAAGATCGTAAAAATTAGATAGGTCTTACGGATGTTCGCGTCTCGGTAGGAATAAATATTCGCCATTGTTAATGATTAGCCACCGGGGACTAGTGATTAGCAAACGATAATGTTTCGTTGTCGCTAATCCTCTAGCCACTAATTGTTAGAACTCTACTTTTACTGGTTCCTTCTCCGCTTCAGACGCGGTCTCGAAGAACTTCACCTGCTTCATTCCGAAAGCGCCGGCAAGAATGTTAGTCGGAAAAGTTCTGGTCGCGGTATTCAGATCGCGGGCCACGGAGTTGTAGAAGCGCCGCGCGGCCTGGATCTTGTCCTCGGTGTCGGTCAGCTCGTCCTGCAGCTTCAGGAAATTCTCGTTCGCCTTCAGGTTCGGATAATTTTCCGCCACGGCAAACAGGGTTTTCAGCGTTCCGGAAAGGGCATTTTCCGCCGCGTCCCTTTCCAAGGGATTGCCGCCTTGAGAAACTGCGGCGCGCGCGTTAGTCACGTCTTCCAAGACGCTTTTTTCGTGCTGGACGTATCCTTTGACCGTCTCCACCAAATTGGGGATAAGGTCATACCTCCTCTTCAGCTGAACGTCGATGTCCGAAAGTGCCTCTTCGGTGCGGTACCTTAAAGTTACCAGCCGGTTATATCCGAAGATAAGCCAGGCAAGCAGTAAAGCGACAACGACGATTAAGTAAATCATTTTAATTTTAACGTTTTAGATTTAGGGTTTCGAATTTCTGTTTTCGGATTTCGGATTTTATGTTAGTAGTCCATCTCCCCGTATTCTCCGTGGTCATGCCCCTCTTTTTCTTTTTTCTCGGGAATGTCGGCCACGACCGCCTCGGTGATTAATAGCATTGAGGCGACGGAGATGGCATTTTCCAAGGCGGTTCGCGTAACTTTGGTCGGGTCGATTATTCCGGCCTCGATCAGGTTTTCGTACTGGCCGGTGGCGGCGTTAAAGCCAGAGTCTTCCTTGCCTTCTTTAACCTTGTGCAGGACGACGGCACCGTCGTATCCGGCGTTCTTGGCGATCTGCTGGATCGGAGCGTAAAGCCCGTCGCGGATAATCTTCATACCGATGCTCTCCGGCTTGGCGGGGTCGATCTCTTTTTCCAGAACCGTCGCGGCTCGCACCAGAGCCACGCCGCCTCCTGGAACGATTCCCTCCTCGATAGCCGCCTTGGTCGCCTGGACCGCATCCTCGATGCGGTGCTGCCTTTCCTTTTGCTCGACCTCGGTCGCCGCTCCGACTTTAATGACCGCTACGCCGCCCGAAAGCTTGCCGAGCCTCTCCTGCAGCTTCTCGCGGTCGAATTCCGAATCGGTCTTTTCCAGCTGAACTTTGATCTGGGCTACCCTTTTCTCAATGTTCGCTTTTTCGCCCTTGCCGCCGACGATGACCGTCGCGTCCTTGGACGAAACAACGCGGTGCGCCTGGCCCAGAGCGGTGACATCGGTGCTGGCCAGCTTCTTGCCCAACTCCTCAGAAACAAACTCCGCGCCGGTCACCGTAGCGATATCCTCCAACATCTCCTTGCGGCGGTCGCCGAAGCCCGGCGCCTTGACCGCCAAGACGTTGAAGATGCCGCGCAGCTTATTGACTACCAGCGTCGCTAAAGCTTCTCCGTCAACATCGTCCGCAACGATAAACAGCTCCTTCTTTCCGCTCTGAATCAGCTTTTCCAGCAGCGGAAGCAAGTCAGAAATAGACGAGATCTTCTGATCGGTCACTAGGACGTAAGGATTCTCCAGAGATGCCTCCATTTTTTCGCTGTTGGTCACCATATAAGGAGAGATGTATCCGCGGTCGAACTGCATTCCCTCGACCATCTCCTTGGAGAGGCCCAGGGTCTGCGACTCCTCGACGGTCACCACCCCGTCCTTTCCGACCTTCTCGATTATTTCAGCGATCATCTGGCCGACTTCCGGGTCTCGAGCCGAGTTGGTCGCCACCTGAGCGATCTCCTCTTTGTTGTTGATTTTGCGCGAAATCTCCTTCAGGCTTTTTACCACACTCTCTTTTGCTTTCTGGATGCCTTCGTAAATAGCCACTGTATCGGCGCCGGCTGTAACATTCTTCAATCCTTCGCCGATAAAAATCTGCGCCAAGAGAGTAGCGGTCGTCGTTCCATCGCCGGCGATATCCCCGGTCTTGGAGGCCACCTCTTTCACCAAAGAAGCGCCGATATTTTCGATCTTATCCTCCAGTTCTATTTCCTTGGCGATAGTCACGCCGTCGTGGGTCACGACGGGCGAGCCGTAGCTTTTGCCCAAAACCACCGCGCGGCCCTTCGGCCCCAGAGTGACCTTAACCGCGTCCGCCAGTTTGTCGACTCCCCTTTTTAAAGCGGCGCGCGCTTTTTCATCGAATAAAATTTGCTTTGCCATTTTTTTATGATTTTCTTTGCGACTACTCTTCGATAACCGCGAGGATGTCGTCTTCATCTCCCACGAGGTATTTCTTTTCGTCAATTTCGATCTCGTCGGGACCGTACTTTTTGAAGAGCACGATGTCGCCGACCTTCACCGACATTCCTATCCTATCCCCTTTCTCGTTCAGGCGGCCGGGCCCGATAGCCAAGACCTTGCCTTTCATGGGCCGCTCTTTTTCCACAGTGTCGGGAATCACTATTCCCGACTTGGTTTTCTTTTCCTCCTCGAGAGGCTCAAGGAATACGTGATTAGATAATGGCTTAAGGTTGATCATCACCTACTATTTACGAAGGAAACAGGGCCTTTGTCAAGCAAACCGCAGCAGAATCGCGAGGGGGCGCAAAGCGAAAAGCGCAAAGATGAGCGCAAAACTAAAAGCACAAAGTTTAAAAGAACTAACGACTGGCGGCTTACCGCTGTTTTTCGCTTTTAGCTTTTCGCTTTTTTATCCCTTTATTACCGCCAGCGGTTTCAAGCGCGCCACTTTTTTGGCGATCCCAGCCTGAGCCACCACCTCAACCACCTGGTCGATATCCTTATACGCTCCGGGCGCCTCCTCGGCCAACCCGGAAAACGAACCGGCGGCCACCGCTATCCCCCGTTTTTCCAATTCTAATTTCAGCTCTTTTCCGCTCACTTCTCTTTTTGCCTGCGTTCGCGACATCCTCCGGCCGGCGCCGTGGCAGGTCGAGCCGAAGCTTTCTTCAAGCGATTTTTCTTCTCCGACTAAAACGTATGAACCAGTGCCCATGCTGCCGGGGATGATCACCGTCTGCCCAGGAAAAGCCCTGGTCGCTCCCTTGCGGTGCACCACCAAATCGTTCTCCAGTTTAGCGATATTGTGCGCCACATCATAAAGCAGCTCCAGCTCCCCGCCGCTCTCGCCGAGAACCTTCCGCCAGGCGTTCCGCACCTCCCAGCTCATTATCTGCCGGTTGGCCCAAGCAAAATTTGCCGCCGCCGACATCGCCTTGAAATAATCCTGCCCCTCGGGAGAGTTGAAAGGCGCACAGGCTAGCTCGCGGTCGGGCAAACTTATGCCGTAGCGCGGCATCGCCTTCATCATTACACGGATATAGTCGGTGGCAACCTGGTGCCCTAAGCCGCGCGAACCGGTATGCAGCAAAATCACCACCTGCCCCTGAAACAGCCCCAAACGCGTCGCTTCATTCTCGTCGAAAATCTCCTGCACCATCTCGGCCTCGACGAAATGATTGCCGGCGCCCATCGTTCCCAGCTGGTCCCGTCCTCGTCCTTTGGCCTGCGCCGAAACCAAAGCCGGATCAGCCTCGGGAAGCCTTCCTCGCGATTCGATTTGTTCCAAGTCTTTATCCGTTCCGTATCCCAGCGCTACCGCCTTCTCCGCTCCCAGGGAAAGGATTTCATCGAACTCCGCGGCGCTCATTTTTACTCGGCCGCTGCGCCCGACGCCCGATGGCACCGCGGCGTAGATCTCCTTCGCCAGCTCCGGCATCCGCCCAATCGCCTCTTCGACTTTCAAGGCAGATTTCAATAACCTAACCCCGCAGTTGATGTCGTAACCGATTCCTCCTGGCGAAATTACGCCTTCCCGCAAATTAAAAGCGGCCACTCCCCCGATGGGAAAGCCGTATCCCTCGTGCACGTCCGGCATGACCAGCGCGTGCTTTTCAATCCCTGGCATCGTCGCGACATTGACCAGCTGGTCCAGCGACCGATCCTTGATTATCTCGTCGAGCATCTCGGAAGAGGAATAAACCCTTGCCGGCACGCGCATATCCTGCCGGAAGCTTTTCGGTATTTCCCACAGCCAGTCGTGTATTTTTACAAGGTCCGACTTCTTCATATATCGAAGACTATATCCGTTTCCCACCGGCCTTGAGCGTTCTTAACGATATTCGCCTCGTGGTAGGTGACAGCTTTGATGTCGTCGCCGAACTCCGAAATCTTCTCGCCGACGAGAGTCGCTCTCAAGGACGAACTAGAAAGCTCGTCAAAGATTATCCGGGTATAAGTCTCTTTGTAGGTCGAGGCCAGCCTGACCAGTTCCCCGAGAAAATCAACCAGGAGCGCAGTGATATCGGAGGAATCGACGGCCACCTCTCTTTCCACGCGGGCCGATCCGGGAAGCGGCGAGGGTTTTAAAAATTCGAAGACGCCGCGCAGACCATCGACGAAAAGCTCTTCAAGATTTTTCCCTTCAAGATGCAGTCGAACATCGGCCGTATGTTCTAGGAACTTGTAGCTCACCTTAGTTGCTTAAATTATACAACACAAGAAGTGCAAAACTAAAAGCACAAAAGGCAAAATAACGAAAATCCTAAATCCGAAATACTAAATCCGAAACAAATTCGAAACACCAAGTTTCAAATTACAAACCCGTTCTTGTTTCGTATTTGGAATTTGTAGTTTGTGATTTGTTTAGGATTTCGGATTTAGAATTTCGAATTTGGCCAATTGCTGGCCGTTATTTTTCGCTTTTAGTTTTTCGTTTTGCGCTCGCCTGGTCGCTATTTTTCGCTTTGAGCTTCTTTTATTCCTCCTCCGGCTCATCGAGCTTAAGCGGCTCGACGCCCATACTTTCCCCGCCGATCTTCACCACATCCTTGTCAATTTTTTTAAACGAGGCGTAGCCCTTGTTGTACGATCCGACGGCGCGGCCGAGATGAGTTCCGACATCGCGGATATACTTTTCGTATTCGGCCAGATGCCGGCTCAGTTCGAAGACCTTTTTCTTGATCTCCTCGGCCGACTTGTTGAACTCGATCTGCTTCAGCCCCTGAACCACGGTCTGCAGATAAGCCAATAGCGAGGTCGGAGAAACCACGATGACCTTCTTCTCGTGCACGGCATACTCGATTAGGTCGCGAGCGTTGACCGAACCGACTTTGTTGATCAAGAGATCGTAATACAAAGCCTCGGAAGGTATGAACATAAAGGCGAACTCGATCGTCCCCTCATCCGGCCGAACGTACTTAGAAGTCTCGTCGATGCGGTTTTTTAAATCGCCGCGCAGCGCATCCTCCATTTTTTTCCTCTCCTCCGGCGTCCCGGCTTCAAGAAGGCGGTTGTAATTCTCCAGGCTGAATTTCGAGTCCACCGGTATCATCCTCTCCCCGTAGTAAATGACCGCGTCCACGATATCTCCATTTTTGAAAGGATGTTGCATCTCGTAGCTGCCGGGCGGCAAAACGTTGCTTAAAACGGTTTCCAGATAATACTCCCCCAGGATGCCCCGCTGTTTGGGATTCTTCAAAACGTCCTGCAGGTTGCGAAGCTGGTCGGCAAAACCAACCACCTGCCGGTTGGTTTCGTCTAGTTTGGTTAACCGCTCGGTCACCTCGCGGACGATGCGCGTGCTTTCTCCGAGCTGGGTCCGCGATATCTGCGAGAGGTCGCCCAATTTAGCGTCAATAGTCCGGCTGATTTCGCTTATCTGGTTCTGTATTAAAAGAAGAGAATTGTCGCCCGCCGGCCGGCGGCGCGAAAAAACGAGGTAGACGATCCCCGCCGCGGCGGCTCCGATTAGAATACCCAAAAACACCTCCATTACCCCCCATCATACAGCAAAAAGCGGCTCTTGATGCAATCGCGTTTTTTGACAAAGACAACGTCCGGCTATAAAAGAATGATGTTTGCTGCTCCAATAACTTTTAGGAGGGAGTAAGATGCTTTCCAGACGATTGGCGTTTTATGCGCTTCTAGCTCTGTTTTGCCTGGTCATTCCGGCCTGGTTGCTAGCCCTGATGATTGGCGTCGCTCTCCTTTACCTGTTCTTCGGCGGACCAAAGCTGCCGAGGAATACATAAAACAGAGGCATTAAAGCCTCTGTTTTTTTATTTTACTCAGGAAACGGCGGGCGCCGGGGAAACCTCCTCGGCCTTTCTGATTTTCGGCGTTACCCAGAAGCCCAGGCGGAACTTGCCGCCTAACATCAACCTGGTCTGCGCTTCAAAAGCCGGCAATGTTCCCAAAAGAACCATGTTAATCGGCGTCAGGAGCCATTGCGCCGTGTAAAAAACGTAGTGGTGCGCCTTGAACCACTGCGGCTTAGGCGGGAGGATGGATAAAGTCAGGATTCCGGACATAATCATTCCGAACGAGCCGACCCACATCAAGTAGCTTGCGATGTGCGGCAGGCTGTAGGAGAGAAGCGTTTTATCGAACTCCTTTCCGCCAAGGAAAACCGGCAGCCAGCCCAAGGAAATTATCAAGGCGCTCGTCGTCCAAGAGTAGCCGCCGCTGAACTCGCTGTAAGCGCGATAAATTTTGTCCTTTAAGGGTATTTTCTTATTCTTCAAAAACCTGGTCACCACGTAAGGGAAGTTCTCGACTCCCCAGGCCCAGCGGCGCTGCTGCTTATAAAGGTTGCGAACAGTCTGCCAGAACTTTGGAGCGACGTTTACATCCATCGAAACAGGATACTTCAGCGGCACCACGCGCCAGTCGCCGTTGTAGTGAGTGAAAAGCTGCCAGAAGATATGAGAATCCTCGGAAACGAAGTCCGTATCCCAGAATCCCATTTCCGCCAAAGCCTTGAATGGCGTGGAGTGCGAAGAAAAAGTTACCAGGTGCTCGGGGCGAGATTGCTCCATCATCCCCCAAAAGGTGGTCGAATACGCCATTACCCGCGCCAATGCCGGAGAATCGAAAATATTGTTATTGAAGAAAGGAATTGGCTGGTAGCTGGAGCGTTGCGGATGCGAAGCGGTAAGGAAAGCATAAGTGAGGACGCCGAAGTATCCCTTGGCGACCTGGGTGTCGACATCGAAAACCGAGACCATCACTTTTTCGTAATCAATCTTCAGCTCGTCGATCAAAATACGCTGCGCCTCTTTGCCAGCCCAGGCTTCATTCGACCCCTTTCCCGGAATCTCGTTCGGCAGGTCGGCCGGGTGAGTGGTAACCAAAAATTTATAAAAACGGTCGCCGTAGGTTTCCTTTATTTTTCTACCGACCTCATTAGCCTCCTCCCCGGCACGCTCCTCTTGGGCCAATACCACCAGCATCTTGTCTTTCGGATAATCAGCTTGCAGCAAGTTCTCGAAACTCTCTTTAACTACCCCGAACGGCTCTTTATACATCGGCAGGATGATGAGGTGGTAAATCTCCTCCCAGCGCCCGGAAGTTTTAGGATCATTTTTTAACTTAGCCATCCAGTCGGTTTTCAAATTACGCTGCAAGTCCCGCCCGGCGGAATGCAAATGGAAATAGAAATAAATAGTCTTAAAGAGCCAGTAGGTGTCGAACAGGATCATAAAGATCGCCACGTAGAACGGGAAAAACTTCGAAGAGAGGACGAAGGCCGTGATCGTCGCCCAGGACATAAACCCCGGTATTATCTCGAAAAATCGGCGCAAACTCATAGGATTGGAATTTACATCTAAATTAAGTATATTACAATGGTAATCCGAATGCGGACCCAGGCCCCCATCGTCTAGCGGTCAGGACAGCGCTCTTTCAAGGCGTAAACACCGGTTCGACTCCGGTTGGGGGCGCATTATCAATATGTTTCAGCTTACGCGCACGTGGAGCTTCTTGCTTTTTTCGCGGCGCAGCTTGGGTAAACGAATAGTCAGCACGCCGTTCTTCAAGGAAGATTCGGCGCTTTCGGCATCCACCTCTTGCGGCAGGATGATGGTTCGGGAGAACCTCCCCCAGAAGCACTCTTGGAAAAGGTAATTTCCCTCCTCGCTCTCGCGCTTCTTTTTCCTCTCGCCGCGTATGGTTACCGATTCGCTGGTGGCGTCGATGTCGATATCGCTCGGCTCGACTCCGGCGATCGTGGATTCGACAACGAACTCCGAAGGAGTCTCGAAAACATCGACCGTCAGCTGTCCCTCCTCTTCGTCAGCAATGCTGCCGCTGTTCTTTTCTATATTGATGCTAGTCATATTTAAGTGAATTTTTCTTTGATTGTCTTGATTATATCAAAGTCACGGAAAAGGAAAATGGCGGCGATAACCAGAATCGCGCTCGGGTAGATCGGTAGGCCGGGCGTCCCGAGTATCAGCCAGTTGAAAGAGGTATGCAAAAGCGTAGCCACCAAGAGCCCCCTAGCTGTCCGTCCGCGGACGTAGTAATAGCCGACGAAACCCGAAGAAAGAGCGTGAAGCAGCGTCGCTCCGATGAAGCGCAAAATTACCAGATCGGGAATGGCGGAGGCGGTGGCGCCGGCCAGCTCGAAGAAGTTCTCGATGGCGGCGAAACCCAAACCGACGCTTATGAGGTAGATCATCGCGTCGATCGGCTCGTCAAAATACTTGTCGCGCCACAAAAGCAGCCGGGCCGAGAGAAACTTCGTCGTCTCTTCGACGAAGGCGAAAGCCAATAAGGCGGCGATGGAAAAGTAGCCGATTCCGATTCCGGCGAAAACCCCTTTCAGCCAGAACTCGATGGCGATGGCCGAAGCTGAAGAGAGGAAGCCGCCGACGAGAAAGAATTTCAGTATTTCTTTTTTCGGCTCGGGACGAGCGGCGTCTTCGCGCAGGAAGAAAAGAAGCCAGAACAAGGTCGGCAGGAATCCGAAAGCGACCGCGATAATCAATTTAAGAGCTACCATTTTTCTACCATCAGCAGGCTCTCCTTCCTGACGCCGGGCAGCATTCCCCAAATTTCTTCGGTCACGAACGGCATAAAAGGATGCAACATTTTCACCTGCTCCTTGAGCATCGTAAGCAACACTTCCTGGGCGGCCGCGCGGTCGCCGGCGTTTTCCGAACTAAGGCGCGGTTTCAACGACTCGATAACCTTGTCGGCAAAAACATCCCAGAAGTAATGATAAAGAGCGTCGCCGGCGCGGTTGAAGTCGAACCGGTCGATGTCGGCGGAAACTTTCTTTTTCAGCTCCGTCACCTCCCGCAAGCGCTTGCGGTCGGCGGTGGTAAATCTCGGTTTAGTTTTAGTCGGAGCGTAATTCATCACCGCGAAGCGGCTGGCGTTCCAAATCTTGGTGGCGAAGTTACGGTAGCCGCGGATCTTATCCTCGGACACCTTGATGTCGTTGCCCGGCGCCGAGCCGATGATTAACGATAGCCTAACGGCGTCCGCACCGTACTTCTCGCTCATCTCCAGCGGGTCGATGGTGTTGCCTAAAGTCTTGCTCATCTTCCTTCCCTGTCCGTCGCGGACCATGCCGTGCAGGTAAACTTTTTCGAAAGGTATCTCTCCCAATAAGTAGCCGCTCATAAGTACCATCCGCGCCACCCAAAAGAAGAGAATGTCATATCCCGTTTCTAAGACGCTCGTCGGATGAAATGCCAAAAAGTCTTTCGTCTCCTTCGGCCAGCCTAAAGTGGAAAAAGTCCATAATCCCGAAGAGAACCAGGTGTCTAACGTGTCCGGATCCTGTTCCCATCCCCCGCCTTTCGGTGGATTTACGCCGCAGTAAGTCTCGCCCCCGCGGTACCATACTGGAATGCGGTGCCCGTACCAGATTTGCCGGCTGATGCACCAGTCGCGCAGGTCGTTTATCCAGTGGAAGTAAATCTTTTCGAAGCGGTGCGGCAAGATCCTGATCTGGCCGTTTTTGACCGCGGCCCTCATAATTTTCTTCAAGGTCGTTTTCTCACCGCTCTTTATCCCTTTTATTTTGGACTTTGGCAGAACGAACTCTTTATTGACGTTAACGAACCACTGCTCTTTTATCTGAGGTTCGATTCTTCCGCCGCCCCGCTGGTTCACCGCGACATTATGCAGGTAGTTCTCGTCCACTTTCTCGAGAAGTCCTTTAGCTTTGAATTTTTCCGCAATAAGCGGCCGCGCCTTATTAATATTAATTCCGGAAAATTCCCCGGCCGCCGGCAACAGCTTGCCATAAGCATCGATAATTTGTTCCTTATCCAGTCCGTGCCGCTCGGCGATCTCAAAATCAGTCGCGTCATGCCAAGGAGTGATGGTCATTACTCCCGTTCCGAACCCCATATCCACAGCCTTGTCTTTAATAACCGTCGCAGTGATCGGCCCGTTAATCCACTCGATCTGCATACTTTCCCCATCTTTATACTTTTTATAGCGCGGGTCGTCCGGGTGCATCACTACATACTTGTCTCCGAACTTAGTCTCCGGCCTGGCAGTCCCGATGGTGAACGGCCCGAATTTCAAATAATAAAACGGCGCTTTTTCCTCTATATATTCCAGCTCATCGTCGGAAACGGTGGTCTGCATTTTCGGATCCCAGTTTACGATGCGCGATCCTTTGTAAATCAGCCCCTCGTCGTACATTTTTTTAAAGGCCGTGCGCACCGCCAGGCTCCTCTTTTCATCCAAAGTGTAAGCCTCGCGGCTCCAGTCCACCGAAGAGCCCATCTTTTTCATCTGACGGACGATCGTGTCATGGCTTTCTTTGGCGAATTTTTCCACACGCTTTAAGAACTCCTCGCGTCCAAGGTCGTATCTCGTTTTCCCCTCTTTCTTATAGATGATGCCTTCGACTTTCGACTGAGTGGCGATGGCGGCGTGGTCGGTCCCCGGCAGCCAAAGTGTTTTTAGTCCGCGCATCCTGGCGTACCTCACCATGATGTCTTCGATGGCCAACATCGCCGCGTGGCCGACGTGCAGGTTGCCGGTGACATTCGGCGGCGGCAAGACGATGGAAAACTTCTTGGCGTTCTTTTTGGCTATCCCTTTTTTGACGCAAACATCCGGATTGAAATATCCGGATTTCTCCCACTTGTCATAAGTCTTGTCTTCCAGATTCTGATAATCGTATCGGGTGTCCATTAGAGATATATTAGAGGGAAAAACGGAAAGCGCAAAGCTAAAAGCGGAAAGCGCAAAAGAACGATTCCAGCGAACGGCGTTACTGTTTTTCGCTTTTAGTTTTGAGTTTTGCGCTTAAATACTTAGGTTGGCCTGCGCCGTTATCCTTCTCTCTTTGCCGCGTAACTTAGACAAATAAGCTGCGGCGGCAACCATGGCGGCGTTGTCGGTATTAAAACGCATCTCCGGCGCCAGGAATTTCATCTTGCGTTTTTTAGCCTCCTCTCCCAGCGCCTGGCGCAGTCTCTGGTTGGCAGCCACACCGCCGGATAGAATAACCGACTTTGCCCGGCTCGCCTCGGCCGCGCGTATCGTCTTCTTTATCAAGACCTCGACTGCCGCTTCTTGGAAAGAGGCTGCGACGTCGGCTTTTTCCTTCTCCTTTTTCGCGGGATAGTCGCGCAAATGATAAAGCACCGCTGTCTTTAATCCGGAGAAACTAAAATCATAGTTTTTTTGGTCGAGCATCGGGCGGGGAAAAGGAATTGCATCGCCTCTTCCGATTGCGGACAAGCGCTCTATTTCCGGCCCCCCTGGATACGGCAGCTCTAAAAGTCTGGCCACCTTGTCGTACGCCTCGCCCACCGCATCGTCTCGGGTCTCGCCAATTCTCCGCCATTTTTCCAGCGACTCCATTTTTAGGACAAGAGTATGGCCTCCGCTTACTAGGAGCGCTACCGCCGGGAAGACCTCCTTCATCTTAAGCCGTGAAGCTCCTTTCGAAAGAAGGAAGCTATAAATGTGTCCCTCGAGGTGATTCACCCCGATCAAAGGCTTACGGTATTTTCTAGCCAGCTCTTTGGCAAAATTCACTCCGGTCCATAAGGCCGGTTCCAAGCCAGGTCCGACCGTGACCGCCAAAAGATTCGCCTTTTTAATATCGAATCCGCTTTTTTCCAACTGCTCCAATAAAATAGGCAGGTTTTTTAAATGTTCGCGCTTTGCCAGATTAGGAACCACGCCGCCGAACGGGCGGTGGATCTCGATCTGAGAGGAAACAACGCTGCGCAGCACCTTGAATTTCGGCGCGCGCAGTCCCCCGCCCGCCTCCACGATCGCCAGCGCCGTTTCGTCGCACGATGTCTCAATGGACCAGATGATCATAGATAAAATTATATAACAAACCTTACCAAACTTAGCGCAAAACTAAAAGCTAAAAGCGAAAAACAACAACGTAGTTCTTTTGCGTTTTACGCTTTTCGCTTTGCGCTTCTAGGGGTGCAGAAAAAATGCGACGGCCATTATCGCATAAGCCATCAATAGCTGCAGCCCCTCCAGCCAGTTGCTTTCGCC
This sequence comes from Candidatus Colwelliibacteriota bacterium, assembly GCA_027448785.1. Lineage (GTDB taxonomy): Bacteria > Patescibacteriota > Minisyncoccia > UBA6257 > Colwellbacteraceae > JACWAO01. The sequence continues at coordinate 24,693 of DAIDMW010000006.1, forward strand.
GTCTTGGATAACCAAGTTGGTGATCAAGACAGAAAGAACGATGGAGATCAGCTCAAAGGCGTTGAAGACCAAGCTCATCTGCGCTTTGAAAAGCAGGCTGAAGAGAACCAAAACCGGAGCCACGAAAATCGCGATCTGCGTAGCCGAACCGATGGCGATATGTAAGGCCAAGTCCATGCGGTTTTTAACAGCGGTCACAATGGCCGAGGTGTGCTCCGCGGCATTGCCGACGATGGCTATCAAAACCACACCGATGAAAAGAGGCGTCCACCCCAAGGTATGAATAGCCGGCGCAATACTGCCAACCAAGATTCCACTCATCCAGGCTACCGCCGCGGTAGCCAAAGCCAGGATCAACAAACTCTTCCATACGCTCCACTTCGATTCCAATTCGACGATCTCGTCCTCATAAAGATGCCGGTGGGTGCGCAAGGAAAAGAGCAGGCTGGCCCCGTAAACCGCCAGCATGACGATCGAAACAAAAATACTCAAGTCGGTAACCCTGCCTCCCCCGGCCAACGGCGCGGCTTGGGCGAAGATAGCCGGCATCACCAGAGCGATAACGGCTAGGAGCATGGTCGAACTGGCTGCCATAGCGCTGGTCTTGTTGAACTTTTGCTTCTTATGCTTCAGACCGCCGGCTAGCATCGCTGTCCCTAAAACGAGAAGCAAGTTGCCAATAATCGAGCCGGTTATCGAGGCCTTGACCACGCTGACCAACCCGGCCTGAATGGCGAAAAATCCGATGATTAATTCCGTGGCGTTGCCGAAAGTGGCGTTTAAGAATCCGCCGAAGGCCGGGCTGGTACGGGCGGTTATTTCCTCGGTCGCCTCGCCGATGTATTTAGCGAGAGGAATAATGGCCGCCGCGGATAACAGAAAAACAAGGCTAGGTGCCACATGTAAATAATCGGCTATTAAAGTAGCTGGAATAAAAAGCAGTAAAATTAAAAATGTCTTTTCCATTTTGACTGCGCTTTATAAGATTTCTAAGTGTGGGCGAGGAGGGACTTGAACCCTCAAGGTCTTTCGACCACAACATTTTAAGTGTTGCGCGTATGCCGATTCCGCCACTCGCCCAGCATTTTTTCTTGTTCGATTTCTGTAGGTTGGTTTTAAACTATGGCAATTCGGGCATAGTACCCTTAAATTACTTAACCTATTATCATGCCTGTCCCCGTTAATATGATCTAACTCTAACGGTAAATAACCGCCTCTAGTCTTCTCTGCCCAACCGCATTCTTCACAATATAACGGTTTTAACCCTTCGGCAAATAACCTATTCTTAAGCTTAAAACTCTGAAAAAAGCTGTCCCTTATTAGAATTTCCTCCAAAGGAGTTCGAGGATGTCCAATGCCAACTAATCCCGAACTCCAACCCTTTCCTTTAAAGTGTTTAACATTTAGGCCTAATTCTTCGATATATTTTTTTATTTGATCATAATTTCCTCCAGCCTCTCGCAATCCCAACTTTGCCAAAACCTGTCTATAACTAAAAGAGTTTTTAACCGCATTTTTCAGCTGTCTACTTGTCCAACTTCTCTTTCGCACTTCTTAATAATACTAAACTAATGGTAGACGCGCCATTGTATTAATAAAGAACTACCGCAACACAAGCGGTGCGGTATTTTCATATTCTATATATACTCGCCGCAAGCGGCGAGGTATTGTAGGTGAAAACAGATCTACCTTTTATCTCCTACTCTATCTGTAAATTCCGTATCTTCTCCAGGCGGCGCTTGTGCCCCTCCTTGCCATCGAATTCGGTTTGCAGCCAGATGCTCACAATTTTCTTGGCTATCTCGGGATCCAGAAAATCGGCCGGCAAGGCGATCATATTGGTATCGTCGTCCGTGCGTGAAGCCATTGCCTGGTCGGGGGAAAAAGTCAGAGCACAGCGAACCAACGGAAAGCGGTTGGCGACGATATCCATGCCAACACCGGAACCGCAGAACAACAATCCTCGGCTGCCCAAGAAATCCGCTCCGACTTTTTTGGCGACTGCCGCGGCGTAGTCGGGATAATCGTCGTCCGGCGTCAAAGCCGGCGCGCTTAAATCAACCATTTGGTACCCGCTCTGCTGCAAGTACTGCTTGATGGTTTCCTTGAGGGCGAATCCTCGGTGATCGGCTCCTAAGTAGATAATCATGGTTGAGTAGCAGTGGAAGAAATATCTGACCCGGCCTCGTACCAATTCGCAAGGTTTCCGCCATCGGTTGCTCCGAACTGCGCCTGATATTTAGAGCTTTCTAACGGAACATAAATTCGGTACTGGCCGAAGGTTTTGTCTAACCTGATCGCGTAGAAACATCCCACGGCAGAAAATTGGCAGATAGGCGAATTGTTAGCCGGATCAATAGGTAAGCCGGATAATGGCGAGCCTCCCGGCAAAACGTTGAAATTTATCGGCACCCAGCCGGTTCCGTCAGTTGAGGTTGATTCGGAAACTAAGCACTTTCCCCCGCCGGGGAAGGAACCATTGCCTCCGCTGCAATACAGCCCAGTCTTCCAAGTAGTCGTCTGGACGTCGGCCAGCCATTGAGATATAGCGGAATTTAAAACCATCGCATCCTGTACCCGCTGTGAATCCCTAGCTTGCTGGAGAATCGCGCCAACCGATGATTGGGATGACGGAGAGATAAACGAGCCGAAAATGAAATTCAAGGCTAGGATGGGAATAGCGATAATAGCCGCAACTCCCAACCAAGCCGAAAACACGAAGAAGCCTCGCTTGCCAGAAACTTGAGCCTCAGCTAACTGTGGCTTGACCTCCATCAAATTCTTAAAAATCAGATATTCAAATATCACCGCGAAGGGAACGGTTACCAACTGCACAATGTAGGAAATTACCAATCCGACGTCCGGACTAAGCGAAGCGAGAAACCTGACGGCGAGATCGATGATCCAAAATATTATTCCCAGGATAAACAATCTCCAGGCGACACCCCACCAATATCCCGTGACGTACTCCTTGCTGCGCAGAAGAGCCTTAATCCCCCTTTGACCTTGGAATACGTAAACAAAAATCGCAAATACGAACCAGACGCCGAAAATGAATGCCGGAATTATTCCCATTACTAAGCCGCCGAAACCGATGAAGAAACTGAGTAATAATATCCAATAGTAATTAAAAGCCGTCTTCCAAGCTTTAGCGTAAGATTGAGCAATATTTGATTGATCTTTTAGCGAATAAACCATTCCCAAGCCAGCCAAACCACTCAGTAATATAAAAACCACGAAGGCGGCGGCAGCGATAATCCCCGACGACACCGCCGGATTTCGGCTAAAATTGGAAACTAACGGAGAGAAAACTAAAGCGGAAAGCAAAATCGGAAAAACGTAAATCCCGACCATAATCCAAACTTTCTCCTTAAATATTTCGCCCGCGCTGTTAAAAAGGTTAGTAAACGCCGCCAAGCGGGGTAAGCCATTCCGAGCGCTTGGCGCAACAGTTACCGGCTCGACAGCGTCTGTTTTTTCGCCAACGGCCGCTGGCCGTTGATTGTTTTCTCCCAAACATTCTCGCACCTCCTCTTCTCCGTATCCGGCGGCGGTCAATAATTTAACGATCGACTCGTCACTGTTCCCCTTCTCTTTAAAATCCTCTACTAGCGCGCGCAGATTATCGCTATCCATATTAATCTACATTTATGTTGGGCCTTTTACGTTTTAATTATATCACAAAGGCAATCGGCCGTAACGCGCGGCGATTATGGCCGCCAGTGAAAGAATTATTAGCGGCGAGACGACTCCGAGCCAGGCGCTGAAAATAAAGAAATGTTTATTGCCCTTCACCGGCTCTCCGGCTAGCTCCGGCTTCATTTCCTTCAATGCTCTGTAGATCACATAGGAAAACGCTATGGAAAAAGGAACAGTTACAAGCTGCAGAGCCAGGCTGACGATATAATTAACCGACTGGCCGAAAATCCCAGCTACGCCGCCAATTATCGCTTCGATTATTAAAACGATAAATGCCATAAGCAGCGTCCTGCCGAACGCCCCCCACCAGTAACCTGTAACATATTCTTTGCTCCGCAAAAGAGCGTTAATCCCACGCTGTTCTTGGTCGACAAATAAAAAGATCGCCAAAGAAAACCAGACGCCGAAAATTATCGCCGGCAATACCCCCATTACCAAACCGCCGAGAGTGATTAAAAATTCCAGGAGGAGAAGCCAGTAGTACAACCCCGTCTTTTTCAGCGACCGCCAATATGCCTCCTCGCTGCTCATACCCTCCGAATTAAGAATCATCGCCATAGCCAGGACGGCTATGGTGGCCAGGAAAAAAGAGACAGTATATCCAAGTCCGGCCAGCACTCCCCAAACAAACCTTAAAACCGGCCAAGTGGAATGCGCCGCGCCGGAAAAGATCGCCGCCAAAGCTAATGCAATCACCGGAGGCAGATAAACCTCCGTCAAAGCCAGGGCGTTTTTCTTGTATAAAGCCAGGGCGTTTGAAAAAAGCGCGACGAAGCCGGGTAAAAACTTTTTCTGAGGTGCGCTGATCGCCAGGCTTTTTACCGCTTCGCCCGCCGGAGCCGGCAAGCTTATCACCTCGTCCGCTTTTTCTTCGGATTCTTCCGCTTTCAGCGCGGTTCGAATATCGCTTTCATGATACCCTGCGGCGATGAGCAGTTTAACTATCTCCTCGTCAGACGAACCGTGCTCTCTTAGCGACTCTATTCTTTCTTTCAAGCCCCTTTCGCTCATTTTCTAGGCCAGAGCGGCGACGCTCTTTACGTGTTTCACCAGAGTCGAGACATACCCCCACTCGTTATCGTACCAGGAAAGGACCTTAACCAAATCGCCGTCGATAACTTTGGTGAATCCGAGGTCGACGATGGCGCCGTACGGCTCGCCGATAATATCTGAAGAAACCAGCTGCTCATCGGTGGCCTTCAATATTCCGTGCCATCGCGGTTCCTGCGCCGCTTTGCGGAAGATGTCGTTAACCTCCTCAACCGAGGTCTTTCTTTTGGCCACGAAAGTTATGTCGGCGATCGATCCAGTAACGACCGGCACGCGGAAGGCCAGTCCGTCAAATTTGCCATCCAGCTCTTTGATTGCCCTGGTCACCGCGACTGCGGCTCCGGTGGTCGAGGGAGTGATGTTCTGGGCAGCAGCCCGTCCGCGACGGTAGTCGTGCCCCCTCGCCGGACTATCGACCAGCGACTGGGTCGAGGTATAGCCATGCACAGTGCTGAGAACAGCTTTTAATATTCCCGGGTTTTCGCTCATTACCTGGATAACCGGCGAAGAAGCATTAGTGGTGCAAGAGCCGTTAGAAGTAAGAACCACAGTCTGCAGCTCTCCTTCGTTTACCCCCATCAATACGGTTTTTCCTTCGGTGCCATCCGCGTCCTTGGCCGGAGCGGTGATTACCACCCGCTTGGCGCCGGCGTCGAGGTGCGACTTGGCTTTGGCGTATTCCTCAAAGAAACCCGTCGCTTCGACCGCGATGTCGATTCCCAAATCTTTCCACGGTAGCTGGGCCGGATCCTTCACCTGCAAAATCTTCACGGTCTGCCCGTCGACGACGAGGTTCCCGTCCTGAACCGAGACGCTTTTGTCGAAATTACGATAAACCGTGTCGTGTTGCAAAAGGTACGCGAGGTTATTAATATCCCCCAGGTCGTTGATCGCCACCACTTCTATTTCCGGGTCGCTGAAAATCTGGCGGAAGAACAGCCGCCCAATCCGACCGAATCCGTTGATCGCTATTTTTTTCTTATTCATTGTTGATTAATTATTAATTTATCGACTAATCCATCGGCAACTTTTAAAGTATAACAACATTCCGATGTTTTTTATAGAATCCACGAGTGGAATATCCGCTTTAATGGTCAATTTGACAAAAACTGCCTTTCCTGGCCATACTTTTAATATTCTTGCACCCCAAATCTGAACTAGGGTGCAGTTTTTGTCTGAAGTCTCAAAAGGAGGCGTTGATGATGAAGAGAATCGCTTCTCTGGCGCTGGCGGCCATTGTCGCCTTCTGCCTGATTTTCCTTGGTGGCACGTCCGTCAAGGCGCAGGGCGGGTCCACTTCTTCCACAACCTCAACCTCCTGGACCGGACCTGGAGGAGTAACCTGGACGATTGTCCAGTCGTTACCACCTATTCCACCTGCTCCACATAACCAACCTGGATTTCTCTTTGGTGGATATACGGGGCCAGTTGACGTTCCTGCAGTTCCCGGATTAGAAGTAAAGGCCTACGCCGGCATAATCGGCTTTGCCGACACACCGATCGTCGCTTTTTCAACCGATAGCGGCGCAACTTGGCAGAACATCACGGCAGAACAGATTTTGCCAAACTCTTGGCTGACACATAACCAACCTGCGGTGAGTAGCGTTAGTTTCTACTTTACCGATCCGTTCCTTCCGCAGATCTACCTATGGCCGTCAGCTAGTGGATCACTGTATCCGTTCATTGTCGGGACCTATTCTAACGGGGCCTGGACTTGGAGTTGGCAGAAAGTTCGGTGGTACATGGGCGAAAACGACTCACCATTCGATCCAAAGTGGAGTGGAGTCGTTTACAGCGACTTGGTTGGCGGGTTCCAACACCTGTCAATCTCGGACAACAGCGGATGGAATTGGACAACGCTCCCCACCATCCCACAGCTCAGAGGCTACAATTTAGAGATCGTAAACATCTCCCGCGACCCCTCCAAGCAAGGCACAGATCTCTGGGTAACAAGCTGGAATCCGCAAACCAAGACCAACGGCCCATCGGCCATTGTCTTTGTTCCAGACGCCACGATTCAAAATCCGTCGCTGATGACGACTACTCCGGTCAACCTTTCTCTGAAGATCGGCTCGCCTGAGCTTGTCATCACAAAAAACGGAACGAAGACCGTGGTGGCGCTGGACGCTAAGCCAATTGTCCTGGACGGCAGAACAATGCTGCCGATACGTCCGATCGTCGAGGCGCTGGGAGGAACTATCAGCTACTCCAACGGCGTCGTCTCGATCACGCAGGGAGACAACTCGGTAACTCTGCGGATCGGCGACAACACGGCGGTAGTGAACGGTCAAAACGTTCCAATCGATCAAAATCCGAACGTCAAACCGTTCATTGTTCCCCCTGGAAGAACCATGCTTCCTCTGCGCTTCGTTGCCGAGGCGCTGGGAGCACAGGTCAACTACTTGGGAGCTGGCAATATCGCCATTACCTACCCCAATCCTAACCCTAGTCAGTAGCATAGAACCACAAGAGGCAGTCACGCAGTGACTGCCTCTTCCCGTTCGTAGTCAATTACCAATTCACTGAGCGTTGGCGGTACCTACGCCAAGCCCAAGATTATTTGCCACCCAATTTTTTACATTGCCCAAGAACGAAGTCGGGCTGCTTTCTTGGATACTGGTTCGATAGACATCTACAGTCGCATTCGCGCTCACCGATCCAAATTGGCCGGTGCAGTTCAGGGTATAGGTAGTGTTGGCTTGCGGCTGGATCGACGCGGATCCAGAGATTGCAACCGTCTTCGTGCCGGTTCCGGTAGTCGGATTCGGAGTTATAGTGCAAGAATCCAGGTTGTAGCAGGACCAAGTCAAAGTCGAACTTTGATTGATCAAGATGCGAGTGCGGTTTGCGTTAAATACGCAATACGGCGTAGGGGTAGGTGTTCCGCCGCCAGTTCCGCCTCCGGTTCCTATACCAGTCCCGATTCCCGTGCCGATACCAGTTCCGCCTCCGGTTCCGGTACCGCCGCCTCCACTGGTAAGCTGCGTAATCGCGTTAAATAACTGGGCTCTTGTCAAAGGAGCATTCGGATTAGTGGATGAAGCCTGAAATCCTGTTATACCAAACTTAGCAAAAACAGCATTGGCCTGAGCGGCTGTAATGGCATTTCCAGAATTCGCAGTATTTATTCCAAGGTTTTGCGCTTCCTGCAAAGCAAGAAAGCTCCAATTAGCCCCGGTGGTTGAAGCAATAGACAATCCGTTGGCTCTGGCAGCAACCACTATTACCTGGGCTAAAGTCGTGTTTTGATCCAGCGCCAAGTTCGTGCCAGTCCCGGTAGGAGTTTGGACCTGGTACCCTTGCAATAATCCGCTTGTGCCACAAACACCCTGGACAGAAGTCGTCTGACAGAAAGTTTGCGTCCGGCTCTCGCTGGAGTCAGTGACTTGATTTATTCCATAATTAGCAGGGGGCGTAAGATTACCCGATATACCTAATGACGTCTGTTGTTGTGTGGTTAGAGTTGGTGTTCCTCTACCGGTAGCAGAGTTTATTGTTCCCGTAACAACAAGTGGTTGTTGTGAAGGAGAAGGAGGAAAGTCTGTAACCTGAAATGTTGGTTGGCCATTAGCATTATACCCCGCCCATGTTACTTGAACGATCTGGCCATTAATTTCATCCGTATAGTTGGCCAGCGCGGCATTATTGAAGAATGCCAGCGAAACAATTACCGCCAGGGGTGCCGTTAACGCTAGAAGCTTAAATTTGTTCATAGGAGTTTAAATGTTGATTGACGTAGGTGTTAAGCCTGGCCGACCTGTCAAAAATGCCAGTGATGTACCACCGTCCGTTTATCTTTGCCAAACTTAGCATCTGCTCGACCGGAATCTGGGTGGGTTTGTATCCGACCACTCCGGCCGAATAAGTTCCGTCCGCCAGAACCTCAGCGGCGTTGCTAGTGTAAGAGTAAAGCCTTACAACCACAGGCGACGAGGTGGAGATCCAGTATTGTTCCTGCTTCGCCGCGTCGTTTAGCAGCGTCTGACCGTTTGCTGCCACCGTGATGCTCGCCGTGCTGGTGGTGTAGTTGGCTATTATCTTGTTCCAGCCATTGTTGCTGTTAACCGCAGCATAGTAGCTGTAATAGTAGCCGTGGACTAGGCTGCTTATCGCCTTTTTGTCCTGCGCGGCCGTTATCGCCGCCGGACTTTGGGAAACGCTCCGGCTGTAGATGTACCACCCGCCAACGATTATCACCAGCAGGATGATGATCCCGGCCAAAGTCTTCCACAACTCGAATCCTTTTTTCACTTTGTTTTTTAATTATAAACCGCCCGACTTTGACGTTTTTCTTATTATACATTATCCGCCAAGCGCAAAGTGTTGATAACTATTTATTACTCCAGCCCATCCCCCTCTTTCAAACCTATTGCCGCAGCCGCTCCGGACGCCAGCTCCAGAGCCGCATCGATCGGAACCGGAGGATAATATGCTTTCAAGCCGAGAAGTGAAAAACCGCTTCCGGGAGGAATATCCTCCGTGATGCCAACGACTTTCCCTTTTCGCAGCCAGATGATATCGATCGGAAACTTCACTCCCTTCATCCAAAAGCCGTAACGCATCGGCACTTTGAACTCAAAGAGCATTCCCGTTCCTTCCAAAGTATTCAAGATAGAAACGCCCCGCTGCTTATCCCGTATTGTTTCAGCAACCAAAACCTCTAATTCGCGCCCGCCTATCTTTATCTTCCTTTTCTCCATAATATCTCGTTGTTTTTTTAAACCTCCTTAAAATAACTTATCCACAATTACTAATCATTCTGGCCGATCAGGCTGGAGTGTTTAGTAAATCTATTAACGCCTCTTCGATTTGTTTTGTTTCAAAGCCACCTGGTAGGCGACGATGCCGAAAGCGACCGAGACATTCAGCGACTCTTTTTTACCGAACATTGGAATTTCAACCGTGAAATCCGTGGCTCTTAAAATACTCGGGGGTACTCCTCCGACTTCGTTTCCAACAAGTAGTGCGATTTTTTTAAATTCTTTTTTACTGTAATCCAGCTTATCTAGTTGAACAGAGGTCTTGCTTTGTTCAACCGCCAAAACTTTATATCCGTCTTGTTGAAGCTCCTTGAGAAGTTTTATTGCTGCCTGCGGCGTTCCTCCTCTCTTCTCCCATGGGATATATTTTTCCGCCCCTAAGGCGACTTTTGAAAGCTTCGGTTCGGCGCGGCCGTACTTGTCGATCGGAGACGGTGTGTAGCCGCAGAGATAAATCTTCTCCACGCCGGCCGCATCGGCTGTCCGAAATATCGAGCCGACGTTATGCAGGCTCCGAATGTTATAAAGTATGGCGACCATATAAAAAAGATACCCTCGTGTTCAGCCAAGAGCAAATCCAAGAAAACTATTACAATTGCGCCAAGCCAAGTTTCATATACCAATCCGATCCGCTTGAGTATCCGCCGAACGAGCACAGGCTGCAGTCGCCGTTGTTTCCTCTTCCTCCACCAAATCCCGCGCCACCTCCCGCATAAGGATCGCCGCTAGCGATCGCGTTCTGCCATGAGTTATACCAATACCCTTGCGGGCTAGAGTATCCGGCCACATCCAATACCGCCCATCCTCCTTCTATCGGCAAGCTTACGGGCGTGCTAAAGCTAAATGTTATGTCCTGTTGTTCGGCCACGGGATCCATATTCCGAACAACGCTTTCTCCGAGCGGGTTTATGAAATCCGGCGATCCAGTTGCGTCGGCGTAGATAGAAAGACGCAGGTCGGTAGGCGCCATACCGCCGTTTCCGCTTTGTCTTACTTTAACCGTAAATTTATCGAAAGTCAGGCCATCGGCCGACGACAACTTTTGAAAGCTGGCCGAGTCGGGAGAGAAATATGGGTTCACGTGCGTATCCACGCTGCCAAATCCGCCGCTCCACTCCCCGCTCCATTGGCCCTGCTCCAAAACAACGGTCGTAGTTGCGTAAGACCAGATTGTGCTGGTCTCGGCGCTTCTGCCGAACTCGTCCCTGGCGCGCAAAGTTATAAGGTATTCGTCTCCCGGATTAACTATCCGCGCGTAGCGGTAAGAAGAACTCTGCGGATCGCTGAAATCCGCCCGCGGTTCGGGCACCAGAGGCTGCCAGAGAGAATTATCCGATCCAGAAGCCGGAGAAAGGTTGATTTCATATCCGATGAGGCTGTCTAAGGTGTCGCTATCCCGCACTGGATCCCAGCTTACCACCAAGGCCGACGCGTCTTTTTTAAACTCCGCTCTCAAAGGAGAAACAAACTCCGGCGCCGCGTGCAAATTCTGTACCTCAACTAGATCAAAACCTTGCAGCTCGTAATGCCTGCGGTCGGTTGCCGCCAGTTTGAATCTTCTTTCGCCGATTACGCCAGGATCCAAGTCAAAATAACCGACAGTTAAGTAACTGCTGGTCGAAAGATTCAGCTCGGCGGTTGACGAAGCGAGGGAGTGGAGCGGCGGATTTGGCAGCGTGGATACGCACGTGAACCCATATTTCTCTC
>DAIDMW010000007.1 GCA_027448785.1 Candidatus Colwelliibacteriota bacterium
GCCCGAGGGGAGATACCAGTACAATGGCGCAGAAGTTACCGTTAAAAGCGCTCGCGACAAAAACGAAATCATGGACTACCGCTACCAGATAGTTTTCGTCTGGGCTATCAACGCCTACCTAGCTAGGGAGATACACTCCCTAGTCTTGGAGAGGAGAATTGCCCCAGTCGAAGCGTGGTCATAAAGACACAGCCCCGTTGCTAAGACAGCGGGGTTTTTCATATTAAAAAGAGCGGGCAAGCCCGCTTTTTTAAGACAACAACTTTTTCGACTATTTATTTTTTCTGGAGAGCCAGTCGAAGATTTCTTCTTCGAACCCCGATCTCGTCCAATCGTCATCCTTGCTTTCAAGAAGCATCTTTCTCAGCTCGTCCATCTCGAACCATCGAAGCTGATTGATCTCGTCCTCCTCGTAGGTTATGGAATCGATATCGCCGTTCCACTCCATCATAAAGACCGCGACGAACTCTCTGGTGTGCCCGATTTGATGGACGTTGATGAAGTACAGATCTTCTTTTCTCACTCCCAGCCCGAGCTCCTCGTTGCATTCCTTGATGGCTGTTTCCTCGTATCCCTCGCCCGCCAGGACGTGTCCGCCGAAGAACGGTTCCCACTTTCCCGGGCTGCTGTCTTTTTTCAGAGACCGCTGCTGGCAAAGGATCTGTCCTCCGGAGTTCTTTATCCAAACGTTGGCGTTGCGGTGCCAGTGCTCGTCACGGTGCACCTCCTCCCTCGGCTTGGCTTCGACTGGTTTATTGCGTTCGTCGACGACGAACAAAAACTCATCCTTGTTTATCATCGGCGGAAGTATAACCGAGGCAAGAGACAAATTTCAACCCGCCATCTTCATGAAGAATAGCGATTAGCGCTCCCCTACACTCCTATCCGCACCGTAGCGCCAACGGTTATCTTAAGCCGTTTGATCGTCCCGGCGTTCACCTCTAAAACCATATTAACCGGATGATCCGGAGAGATAAGCACCGGTTTCTTGCTACCGGTCGGCTGAGCTACGTTTGCCGTCAAATCGACTACCTTATCGCCGCTTATCCAAATAAAGTCCAGCGGAAACTCCATTCCCCGCATCGTGAAATAGTACCTGGCCGGCTGCCTAAAAACGAAGAGCATTCCCGAGTTATCGGCCAGAGAAGTCCTGTCGGATAGACCTTGATACTGCTTCTGCCGCGAGACGGCCACCTCGGCATTAATTATCCCATTGCCTATATAAACTCCGACCGTCTCTCCATCGTACAAAGAAGAAAGCGGATCGATCGAGGATCGCAATGCAGGCCAGAGGAGCCAAGCCGACGCCAAAACCGCAAGGAAAATAGCCGCGATAATGGCAAAACCAATCTTACCCTCTCTTTTCATTCTTTCCTTTTGCGGATAATATTCCATCGGAAAACCAATACAATCATAACATGGAAATGGCCACTATCGTCGGTTCTATCGCCGGCATTATCAACATCATCGCTTTCGTTCCCCAGGTCTTAAAAAGCTGGAAAACCAAGCAAACCGGCGATCTGTCGCTGGACATGTACATACTTCTTACCACCGGCAACTTTATGTGGACGCTTTACGGCTTCGTCATCCGCTCCTGGCCGCTGATCGCCGCCAACGGCGTTATTTTTCTCCTTTCCGCCTCAATTTTAGGGATAAAAATAAAGAACGGCTGATAAAAGCGCAAAATTTAAAAGAGCCGACGGCCAGCCACTAATCTCTAACCGCTAGTCGCTATTTTTCACTTTTAGCTTTTAGTTTTGCGCTTTTTTACGATGCTTTATCTTTAGATTTACAAGCCAAATCGGTTTTGTATTATAATTAAATGATGCTTCAGAGTTCTATGGCGGCCGATATCGTAGTTTATATATTGATTGCAGCCGTTTTTGTCGCCGCGATACTTCTCCCATATCCGAAGTTTGAATGGAAAAACAAAAAAAATAATGAATCTAACCGAGAGTCTCAGAAATAAAATAGAACAAAACCTGCCGATGGAGCAGTTTTTGCCGAATAAACTGCCGATTTACGTATCTTCCTTTGTATATATGTTCGGCATACTTACTTTGACTAGCCTAATTGTTACAATTCTTTCTGGATTGGTTATGGTTCTAAACGGACCAACTTGGTATCAATTTTCTGCCGCGGGATTCATATTTCGCTCAATTCATTTCTGGGGAGTGCAAGTTTTCTTTTTCTTTCTCTTCCTTCATTTTTTCTCAGTATTCTTTACGGCGGGCTGGCGGGAGGGCCGCTACGCGACTTGGGCGATCGGAGCATTCCTTCTTATGTTTTCCATTATTGAAGCTTTTACCGGCTTTTTGATGGAGGGAGGATTTTTCGCGCAGTGGAACCAGGTGCAATCCAAAGATGCGTTCAACTCTATGGGAGTATCTGGATTTTTTAACGTCTTAAATAACGGACAGCTTTACGGGTTGCACGTCAGCGCCATACCAGCAGTCCTCATCATCCTTCTTATAATCCACATAACTCTCGTTAGACAAAAAGGAGTCGTTCCACCGATTCAAATTCAAGCAGAGCGGCATGCCTAAGTATGTAAATCCAGAAAACACATATCCATCCAAAGAGGGCGATCTCATCAAAGAAATGCTCGTAGCTTTCGTCTTCGTTTCGATTTTAATAACTGTCCTGGCTCTTGTTTTTAAGTCCCCCTTCACGCCTCCGATTACGATTAAACAAGTAGCCGAAAGCTATCCGGTCCTTTTTGAACAAACCGCCATGAGGGATCTGATGGGCACCAGCGCCATAGCGACTTACGGACCTCCATACAACTCCGGACCAGCGCAACAAAGCTTGGGGTGGTTTAGTCCGGAACGATGGGGAGGGGTTTCCATTCCTATAAACCCAAGCAAGTTATATGTAACCACTCCCTTGGAAGAAGCGTCCAACATAAATCCAGACATACAAAAAGCTCTTTCGGAATTCAATTCCGCCACCGACGCACAAAAGAAAGTGTGGGAGGGTAATTATTACGCTGCTCTGCAAAACGCCACAGCAACTGCCGGAACCGTCTCGGTGTCAGACGGCGATTACGGTCCAGTATCTCCGATGATGAACTATCTCCTAGGTTTGGGGAAAAGCGGATTCATGGACTCGTCTCTCAATTCCGGAGGCGAATACAATAATGGAGTTTACACCTATAGCTTTGCCCGCAGCCTTCTTTTTCTACAAGGAGAAGCACTTAGCAATGTAGCAGCTCAAAAAGGCCTCCTCGGATCCCAGTTCGGAATAGCGCGAGACTTAAGCCCTTATCCAGGTCCTTGGTGGTTATTCGTGTATTCATACCTTTACCAAATACCGCCTTATTCCACGGTTGCGGCCGGAGATCTGCTGGTAGCCCTAACAATGCTCGGATTGTTTCTCGTAATACTTTTCCTGCCGTTCATACCGGTGTTAAACAAAATCCCCTATTATATTCCAGTTTATAAAGTCATTTGGCGAAGATGGTATAAGAGACAAAATAAGCAATGAAATTAAAAGCGGCAATATTGGCTATTCTTGTTATCTTAGGGATAGTGCTTTCGTTATACGTCTACCAGGGCATCGTCGAGGATCGAGTGTTAAGCGCCACACTGTTTTCCATTGCTTTTCTATTGGCAGCGATGTTCGCCGCGAAAATAGCGGCGGAATTCAGACAATTAAACAAATACTTGAGAGCGCGCAATAGGATACAAGCGATCATTCTCCCCTTGGTCGGAAACGAGAGGCACGCCTCTGTTCTGGCTGAAAATCTAGTCCTGCGCAAAACAAAACTTGAAGATTGGCCGGAGATACCGGAAAACGAAACGCATGAAATAAAACTCATCTTATCAAAAGCCTTCATCAACAACAAAAAAGCTCCGCGCAATTCGGAAGTAAATTTCCAAGAGTGATATCTTCTTAACTCACTCGCTTTTTATAGCCTTCGCTTTCCCGAAAAATACCTGGTAAAGAAGAATATTAATTCCCATCACAGCTCCATAAATATAAAATGGCAGCGGTATGTCGCTAAGATCGAAGAGATAGCCGGTAAGCGAGGTTGCTCCCGAAGAGGCCAGCATACGCGCCATCTGGTTCACGCCCAGCGCTCTCCCGACCTCGTCTCCTTCGACCATGTTAACTAAAGCCGACTGCTGAATAGGAGCGGAAACAATTCGCAAGGCCGGCATAATGAAGTAGATGAAAAGCGAAACCGGAAGAAGGCGGAAGATCGGCATTATAACCGTTGCTGCGGCGCCGATCCCCCTCGTCCAGATTACGCTCTTCAGGAAGCCGAATTTTTTGTCCAGCAAAGGAGACAGAAGAAGAGACAAAGCACCCAGTCCGCCACTGATAAACGCATACAGGGACATCTCTTTTATTGGCAAGTGGTAGACGATGATAAAAAACGGAATAAGGAACGGCGTGACTAATCCTTGAGCAAAGCCGTTCAGCATCCCGGTAATGGTGAACTTGCCGATTACAATCTTATTCCTCATCCTAGATATCTTTTCCGGGCGGAACGGATCCTTGATCGGCAAGAGAAAGAGAGCTGAAACCAATCCGATTAAGGTCGCGATAAAGAAGATGTTCTCCTCGCTAACCACGCCGGCCAAAAGAGACCCCAATGCCGCCATGCCGCCGGAAAGGAACATAATGATGGAAAAATACCTAGTGCGCTTTTCCGGCCGGGTCAGGTCTACCAGTAAGGCGTTTTGCAGCGGAGCAGCCATGCCGCCGATGCCGCCGCCGGCCAAAGAGCCGGTGGCAGAGTACGTCCCTAGAATGGCCGCAAGAAACAAAATCCACGGATAATGGAAGTAATAGATCAGGCCGGAACTTAAGGGAAGCATCAAACTTACGATAAGAAGCGCGTTCTTGCGGTTGGTCGCGTCAGCCAGGTATCCGACAACCAACCCCAGAAAGGCTCCAGCTATGATCGCTGCCGTATAAATCGCCCCCAAGAAAAGCGATCCATAATGAAGCTTGGATAAAACGAGATAAGGAAAATCGATGGCGATCATTCCGGCAGCCACGCTGCGGAAGATGCGGAATGCGATCACCATCCAGAGCGAGATAGCGTTTCTTCTTTTTTCGTTCATCTATCTAATATAGAAACGCAAAGCGAAAAGCGCAAAAGGCAAAATAACGTAAATCCTAAATCCTAATATCGAAATCCTAAACAAATTCGAAATACCAAACTTCAAATCACAAACCCGTCCGTGTTTCGAATTTGGAATTTGTGGTTTGTGATTTGTTTAGGATTTCGGATTTCGTGCTTCGAATTTGCCTAACTACTGGCCGTTATTTTGCGCTTTTAGTTTTTAGTTTTGCGCTTTCCCCCTCAGGGTTCGGCAATAATTTATAAACCAGTAAATAGGTTACGGCTCCAATTAAAATACCGCCTAAGATGTCCGAGGGCCAGTGGACTCCGACCGCTATGCGAGCCAGCCCGACTATAAAAACGGAAGAGCTGAGCCAGATTCCCAGCCGCCGGTCGATCAGAAACGATGCCAGCCCGATCGGGATTAGAAAACTCATATGACCGGACGGAAAGGAAGAGGTTGCCCCCTGGCTGATCAGCGGCGAAATCCCCAATGCGACAAAAGGACGAGCGCGGTGCAGGAAAAAATCAAAAGCGTAGGCCACTATGCCGCGGGATACGACCACTGCCAAGATGGAAAGCAGAAATATATAAATCTTTTTCTTGGCGTCAGAAATTTTTACCAGTTCGTACAAAAAAGCCGCGACAATCAGATATGGCAGATAGCTGGCTAGAAAAATATAAATCCACTCCAGATAAGCAACACTCGTGGCAAACGAGTAGAACGCGTGGAAGATAGCAGAATCGAGAATCATATACATCTAGAAAGATATATCCATTATCGGCCTTGGGTCAATAAAAAAAGTTCTTAAGAAATATGCTAGAAACTAAAAAAATAAAAACAACGGCGGCGTCCGTTGTTTTTTATTTTTGCGCTTTTATTTTGTGTACGGCAGAAGTCCCATATACCTGGCGCGCTTTACCGCCTGGGCCAGCAGCCGCTGGTGCTTGGAGCACGTCCCGGTGTGGAGGGGGTCGATAATTTTCGCCTGGTGCGAAACAAACCTCCTCAAGGTTTCCGTCTCCTTATAATCGATCTGCTTCGCTCCCTGGGAGCAGAAGAAACACTGTTCACTTTTCATCATTGATTTTTAGAGCTTACTAGAACTTACTTAGAATGGCAAATCTTCCGGCTTGATATCGTCGGCGTCGATGTCGATGACCGGGATTTCTTCAATCGGCTCGGCGTCGGCGCTTGCCGCGTGAACATTTCCGTCCTCTCTCTGGCGGACGCTAGGACTAACTCCTCCGCCCGGCCTCTGGCCAAACTGGACGCGTTCACCGACGATTTCGGTGGTTTTCCGCTGCTGTCCATCCTTTCCTTCCCAGCTTCTGGTTTGAATCCGCCCCTCGATAAAGACGTTGCTGCCTTTGGTCAGGAACTGGCTGGCCAGCTCCGCCTGCCTCCCCCACAGAACTATGTTGTGATACTCGGTCTTGGTCTGGCGGCCGCCGCTCTTATCGGTGTAGTAGCTGTTGGTAGCCACGCCGAAAGTGCAAACTGCCTGCCCGCCCGGAGTCTGGCGCAACTCGGGGTCGCGGGTCAGATTTCCTATAATAAAAGCTTTATTTAAATTCATCCTTGTTTATTTAAGGATCTCCTCAAGCTTCTTTTCCAGCTCTTCGTTGGAAATCTCGCTTACGGCGGACTCGACCGCGGGAGAAGCCGGCTGTTCCTCATTTTTTTCAGCCGATCGCGGAGCTTTTTTCTTCTCGGTTTTGGTAATCGGCGGGGTAATAATCAAGTAGCGTACAACACGCCCCTCAAGTTTCAACGCGGCATTCAATTTCACCGCTCCATCCGGCTCGGCCGCAAAATGCAGCCATCCGAAGTAAGCTGAATTCATTTTTTTTATCGGGTAAGCCAGCTTGATTTCGGAGATTTTTCCTTCATTCAATATCTCGGCTCCGATCTGCGAGAGATGCTTCAAAACGGCCTCGACGTCGTTTTCCTCCTTTAGCAAAAAGGATATCTCGTAGTTGTTTTTCTCGCTTTCCATCTGGCTCATGGTATCAGAAAGACCCATTCCGGTCAATGATTCGGCTCCAAAAGAGCCGAATCATGAGACCGCTATTCCTCGGCTTGGGCAGCTACCTCGGCCGCCGGCTGCTCCTCTTCTTCAATGAATTTCGGCCGCGCTTCCCCGTGGTGCCCGATCGGCAACAGGCGGCCGATGATGACGTTTTCCTTCAACCCGCGGAGCTGGTCAACGCGCGACTCGATTGCGGCGTTAGTCAGAACGCGTGCAGTCTCTTGGAAAGAGGCGGCGGACAGCCAGCCGTCGGCGGCCAGAGCGGACTTGGTGGTTCCTAAAAGGATCTCTTCGGCTTTGGCTGGTTCGCGGCCGAGAGCCTTCATATCTTTGTTCACCTCGCGGAACTTCGACTTGTCGACGACGTCTCCGGGAACGAAATCGGTGTCGCCGCTAACGACGACTTTGACCCGTCCGAACATCTGGCGAACGATAACTTCGATGTGCTTGTTGTTGATCGAGTTACCCTCGGAAACATAGATGCGCTGCACCTCGCGAATGAGGTAGCGGTAAACCGCCTCCTTGCCCTTCAGTTCCATCAGCTCTTTCAAGTCGATACTTCCTTCGGTCAGCGGATCGCCGGCTTCCACAATCTCTCCCTCCTTAGGCAGAATCGCGGTGCGCCTGGTAACGGTGAACTGGGCCGGCTTACCCTTGTGCGGAACGAAGTGGATAACTTTGTTCATTCCCTTTTCCTCGACGTCGGCGATGCTTCCTCCGGCCGGAGCCAAGACGGCTTTTCCTTTCGGGGTGTGAACCTCAAAAAGCTCCTCTACTCTCGGCAAACCGGTAGTAATGTCTTTTCCGGCGGCTCCTCCGGCGTGCTTGGTGTTCAAAGTAAGCTGGGTTCCCGGTTCGCCGATGGACTGGGCGGCGATAATGCCGACCGCCTCGCCGATCTTCACCGGCTCGTTTTCTCCGAGATCCAATCCGTAGCATTTGGCGCAAACGCCATACAAAGTCTTGCAGGCGATCGGCGAACGGACGGCGACTTCCTGCAAGTCGGAAGCCTCTATCTCCCGGGCGATTTCGTGGTCTATCGTCTCGCCGGCCTTAATAACGGTTTTTCTCCCGACTTTAACGTCCTCCAAAGCGGTGCGCGAGAAAAGACGGTCGCCAAACTTGTGTCCGAAATCAGCTCCGTCTTCGCGGCGGATTAGAATACCCTCTTTGGTGCGGCAGTCGTTTTCGCGGACTACAACATCTTGAGCGACGTCGACTAAGCGGCGGGTCAGGTAGCCTGCCTCTGCCGTCTTTAACGCGGTGTCAGCCAAACCTTTGCGCGAGCCGTGAGTGGTAATGAAGTAAGTGAGGCCGTTGTGTCCCTCCTTTAATGAAGTGCGGATGGGCAACTCGATTTCTTCACCCTTCGGATTGACCACCAGCCCTTTCATACCCATCATCTGGGTCGGCTGCTGCCACGATCCTCTCGCTCCCGAATCGATGATCATATAAACAGAACTGTCCTCTCTAAGGGATTTTGGAACTATCTTCCTGATCTCCAAGACGGCGCTGGCCCAGAGTTCGATGATGCGGCTTCGCCTTTCTTCGTTGGTCAGAAGGCCAGCTTGGTACTGCTCTTCGATAAGGCCGGCTTTCTTGTCGGCTTCTTCGAGCAAGTTTTTCTTTTCCTTCGGAACAACCAAGTCGTCCATGCCCCAGCTGATTCCGGAAGAAGTGGCATAAGCGAATCCAGTCGACTTTATCTTGTCCAAAACATGCTTCATGGTTTCAGCATCATAAGCGTAGATCAAGCGGCTGGTCAGCTTCTGCAGGGCGGACTTAGTCATCGTGTCGTTGATATACTCAACTCCCTCCGGCAAAGCGCGGTTGAAGATAGCGCGTCCGCAGGTCGTCTCCAAACTCCCGATTCTAATCGGAGCGTGCAGATCGATAATCCCGTTTTCGTAAGCAATCTCCGCCTCTTCTTCATCGGCGAAAACTTTCCCGGATCCCTTGGCCTCCGGAAAAACCCTGGTCAGATAGTAGCTGCCCAAAATCATGTCCTGAGTCGGCGAAACGACGGCGTCGCCGGAAGCCGGCTTCAAAAGGTTGATGCTGGAAAGCATTATACTCTCGCACTCAGCCTGGGCTTCGCTGCTCAAAGGTAAGTGAACGGCCATCTGGTCTCCGTCGAAGTCGGCATTGAAAGCGGTGCAGACCATCGGATGGATCTGGATCGCCAGCCCTTCGGTCAGAATCGGCTTGAAGGCTTGGACGCTCAAGCGGTGCAAAGTCGGGGCGCGATTCAAAAGGACCTTGCGGTCGCGGATAACCTCTTCCAGGATCTCCCATACCTCCGGGTCGCCTTGCTCGATCAGGCGGTTGGCGGTCTTGATATTGTGCGCCAGTCCGCGCTGCATAATGCCGCTGATAACGAACGGCTTAAAGATTTCCAAAGCCATCTTCTTCGGCAAGCCGCACTGGTCCAAGCCCAAGCTCGGTCCGACGACGATTACCGAACGGCCAGAATAGTCGACTCTCTTGCCCAAAAGGTTCTGCCTAAATCTACCCTGCTTTCCGCGAAGCATGTCGGCCAGCGAGCGCAGCTGGCGGCGGCCGGCTCCGGTCGCCTTGGCGTTGCCGTGGATGGAACTGTCGATTAAGGCGTCGACCGCTTCCTGCAGCATGCGCTTCTCATTGACGACGATAACGTCCGGAGCGCGGAGCTCTAAGAGCTTCTTCAAACGGTTGTTACGGTTAATGACGCGGCGGTAAAGATCATTCAAATCGGAGGTAGCATACCTGCCTCCGTCCAAAGCGACCATCGGGCGCAAGTCCGGCGGCAAGACCGGCAAAACGGTCATCGCCATCCATTCGGGACGAGTGTTATTAGCTTCCATCACGCGGAAGAATTTGAGACGACGCAGAAGCTTGCGCTTGCGCAAGCCGTCCTTGGCCGTATTCACCTCCTTCTCGATGGCCGCGGTTTCTTTTTTCAAATCCAAAGCACTCAGAGCCTGCCTGATTCCCTCGCCTCCGCTGGAAACGCTGAAAACGTGGCTGAATCTTTTCAGGAGTTCGAAATCGTAATCATCCAGAACCAAGCCGATCCGCAGTCCCTTCAGCAAGTTGGTAGCGCGCTCGGCCGCTTCCTCGACCTCATCGGCCTTCTCGGTAGCCTCTTCCTTTCTCCGCTTCAGCTCCCTCTTTACTTCGTCAAGCGCCTCTTTACGCCTGGCATCGTCGACGGAAGTGACGATGTGCGCGGCGTAATAAGTGACCCTCTCTAGCTTGGCCAGGGTTTCATCCAAAGCCAGGCTGATCTTCGAAGGCACGCTACGCAAGAACCATGGATGCACGACCGGAGTCGCCAGCTTGATGTGACCCATCCGCTCGCGGCGGACGATGGAGCGGGTAACTTCTACTCCACACTTATCACAAACCACCCCCTTGTAGCGGACCTTCTTGTACTTCCCGCAATAACACTCCCAATCCTTGGTCGGGCCGAAGATTCTCTCAGAAAAAAGCCCGTCCTTTTCCGGACGTTGCGTGCGGTAATTGATGGTCTCCGGCTTAGTAACTTCTCCGTAAGACCACGCCAGGATATCCTCCGGCGAGGCCACGCTTATCTTAATCGCGTCGAAATTCATTTCGTTATTCATCGTCGTCTTCCTCTTTTATTTCCACCGGTCGCTCGTCAGCGCCGACCAGTTCGACCGAAAGGCCAAGCGCTTTAAGTTCGTTCACCATGACGTTGAACGAGGCTGGTATGTTTGGTTTCTTGATTTCTTCTCCGCGGATGATCGCCTCGTAAGCGGCGCCTCTTCCCGGAACGTCGTCGGACTTGATGGTCAACATCTCCTGTAAAGTGTTCGGAGCACCGTGGCCTTCCAAGGCCCACACTTCCATTTCTCCGAAGCGCTGCCCTCCGAGCTGTGCCTTGCCTCTCAGCGGCTGCTGGGTAATCAGCGAATATGGACCGACCGAGCGCATGTGCACCTTGTCGACGACCATGTGGTCCAGCTTCATCATATAGATTACGCCGACGGTCGCCTGGCGGTCGAACGGCTTCCCGGTGCGTCCGTCGTACAAAGTTACCTGGCCGGACTCCGGCAAACCGGCTTTTTTCAACTCTTCCTTGATCTGCGTTTCAGTAGCACCGGAGAAGACTGGCGTGACGGCTCGGTAGCCCAAAGTCTTAGCCGCCCATCCCACGTGGGTTTCAAGAATCTGGCCGAGGTTCATGCGGGACGCTATGCCCAGCGGATTCAGAACGATGTCAACCGGAGTGCCGTCCTCGAGGTACGGCATGTCCTCAACCGGCCGAACCTGGGAAACGACACCCTTGTTGCCGTGCCTTCCGGCCATCTTATCCCCGGATTGTATGTTCCGGAGTTCGGCGACCTGCACCTGGATGCGGGAGATGACTCCCGGCTCGAGTTTGTCGCCCTTCTCGCGCGATAAGATCTTTACTCCGACCACGCGTCCGGATTTGCCGCTCGGCAGGTAGAGCGAAGTGTCCTTGACCTCGCGGGCCTTCTCGCCGAAGATCGCCTGCAAAAGCTTTTCTTCCGGCATCAATTCGCTCTCGCCTTTCGGGGAGATCTTTCCGACCAAGATATCCCCTCCCCTGACTTCAGCGCCGATGCGTACTATTCCGTCTTCGTCCAAGTCTTTAAGTTTATTTTCGGAAATGTTCGGAATGTCGGGAGTGGTGATTTCTGGTCCGAGTTTGGTGTCGCGGACATCGATCGAAAAGTCCTCGATGTGGATCGAAGTATAGCGGTCTTCCATCTGCACCCGCTCGGAAACGACCACGGCATCCTCGAAGTTAGCCCCGTCGAAAGGAACGAAGGCTACCAACAAGTTCTGCCCCAAGGCGATGACGCCATTGTCGGTCGCGGTGGAATCGGCCAAAACCTGCCCCTTCTTCACCTTCTCTCCCTTCGCGACTATCGGCCGCTCAGAGATGACGGTGTTCTGGTTGCTCATCTTGAATTTGTTCAAATCGTGGCGGCGGGACTTGCCCTCGTCGTTCTTGATGACGATATGATCGGCGTCCACTTCGGTTACGACGCCGGCGAAGTCGGCCATCGGCAAAGCCCTGGCGGCCTGAGCGGCGGACTCTTCGACGCCGGTTCCGACGTACGGAGCCTGCGGAATTAAGCACGGAACGGACTGCCGCTGCATGTTCGAAGCCATCAAAGCGCGGTTGGCGTCGTCGTGCTCAAGGAAAGGAATCATCGAGGTCGAGATGCTGACCAGCTGATTGGAAGCGACCTCGATAAGGTCTACCTCTTCGCGGTCGCAGATTCCCGGCTCTCCTTTGATCCTCGCCTCGATGCGCTTGTCGGTGATCATTCCTTTCTCGTCGAACTTGGTCTCGGCGCCGGCAATCTTGTACTTTTCCTCTTCGATGGCATTCAGCCAAACAACCTCGCTCGTAACCTTGCTATTTTTAACGCGGATATACGGAGTTATTAAAAATCCGTGCTCATCGAGCTTGGTGAAGCTGGATAAGTGATTGACCAGTCCGATGTTGTGCCCTTCCGGCGTTTGAATCGGGCATATTCTTCCGTAATAGGAGTGGTGGACGTCTCGGACATCGATGCCGGCGCGTTCCCTAACCAATCCTCCTGGACCCAAAACCGTAAGTAGTCTCTTGTGTTCTATCTCCGCCAGAATGTTTTCCTGCTCGGCGAACTGCGAAAGCTGCGAAGAAGAGAAAAACTCCTCGACCACCGCCGAGATCAGGCGCGAGTTGACCAGGCCCCCCGGTTCCAGAGTTTCATAAGTGCCTGCTGCCATCTTGTCCTGGACGTTGCGGCGCAGCCTGGCGAACCCGATTCTAAGCCTTCCCTGCAGCAGCTCGCCGACGGTCTTCATACGGCGGTTGCCTAAATGGTCGATGTCATCGGAAACGGCATTGGAGTCTGCGTTTAATCTTGCCAGCTCGCCGACAATCCTCTTCAGGTCGTCTAAAACCACCAGCCGGCTGTCGGAGGATCCGTTAAGCCTCTGGTTGACCTTGAAGCGGCCGACCGCGCCCAAATCATAGCGGTCCAGCTGGCTGAATATCGCGTCGATAACTCTCTTCGCGTCTTCGACGCGCGCCAAATCCCCCGGCCTGAGCCTCTTGTAAATCTCCAGGTAAGATTCGTCGGCGGTGTGGGCGGAGTCCTTCTTTAGTGTCGGAGCGATCACCTCGCCGAGCGCCTTCAGTATCTCTTCGTCTGTCCCCAGTCCGAAGATGCGCAACAAAGCCGTAACGGCCACTTTGCGATGCCGGTCAATCTTAACCCAGATCGAGCCGTCGGCGTCCGTCTCGAACTCCAGCCAAGCTCCACGGTTAGGAATAATCTTCGCCCCGAACAAGTTGCGCCCTCTTTTCTCTTCAGCCAAGAAATAAACTCCGGGTGAGCGAACCAGCTGCGAGATGACGACGCGCTCCACGCCGTTGATGATGAAAGTCCCGCGATCGGTCATCATGGGAAAGTCGCCTAGATAAACCTCCTGTTCCTTGCCGTTCTTGGCGCCGCCGATGGTAAGCTTTAGATTGGCGCGCAGCGGAGCGCTGTAGGTTATGCTTTTAATCTTAGCCTCGGTCTCGGTGTACTTCGGATCTCCGAAGTAGTAGTCGAGAAAATGCAGATCGAGATTATGGCTCGAGTAATCTTTGATCGGAGAGAACTCCTCGAAGATTTCTTTTATCCCCTCCTTTTTGAACCACTCGTACGAGTCGCGCTGGATGGCAATTAGATCCGGCTGCTCAACAAGCGGTCCAGGGTGAGAAGAGAAAACCCTGGTCGGTAATTTGGGCATTGGTTATTTTTGTAAAAACGACTTATTTGATTTGGCTCGCTTAAAAGCACAAAAAACCCTCGTTCTTACGAACTTTCCGGTTTAGGGCTTATTTAAGATATTTAACAATATTTTGCTCCTGTTCGTCAAGAGTCTTGGCAAATACCATTTTACCACTCCCCGGAATCGAAAGATAGTACCAGTAGGGAGTGGCCTGTGGATAAAGCGCCGCCTCGATAGCGTTAAGCCCGGGATTATCAATGGGACCGGGCGGTAAGCCGCGGTGCAAATAAGTATTGTACGGCGAGTTTATCGCCAGATCAGCCTTGGTTATCGGAAGACAGGGCGTAGTCGCTTTGATGTAGCAAATGGTCGAGTCGAGCTGCAGCGGCATTCCCGCCTGCAATCTTTTCCATATTATTCCCGAAACAATCCTCATGTCGGACGGCGTTTTCGCCTCGACTTGCACGAGCGAAGCGACGACAAGAATGTTCTTCAGGTTGTCGGCATGCGGAATAATGGGCAGCACTTTGGCGTCGAAGTTTTTCGAGAACTTTTCTTCAACCACCGGCAGCGATGAAGAAACGTAAAACTGATAAGTGTCGGGAAAAAGATATCCCTCCAATGATTCCGGCAGCGCCTCCCCGGGGCTTAGCACGTTGCTCGCTTGCAAACGCTGGTTGATATCGGCAACCGTCTCCCCTTCCGGTATGACGACCGTCGCGGTTTTTACCGGAACGATTCGCGACCGCTCCCAAACTTTATAGAGGACGGCAAACAAGGCAACCACCGCTATTATCGTTATAACCGTCAGGGTCTTTCTCATGCCAATTCCCTCTGCCTAGCGCTCTGTACTATGCCGAGGAGCGCCGAAGCCGTTAAAAGGTCAGAACCTCCGTAGCTCAAGAAAGGCATTCCCTCCCCTACCACCGGCAAAAGGCCGGTAATCGATCCGAGGTTGACCGCCAAGTGCAAAACAATAAACATCACCGCCCCCAAAGAAAGGAAGCGCAGCGTGTTGTTGTCGGCCTTCAAGCCGATGTTCAAAACGCGGTAAATAACGAGCGCGAAAGCGGCCAGCACCAGGAGTGCGCCCAGAAAACCCCACTCCTCGATGAAAGACGAGAAAGCGAAGTCGGTCTGGGCAGCCGGGAGAAAGCCCAGCTTTACCTCGGTTCCCTGGCCGAATCCCTCGCCGAAAAATCCGCCGGAGCCGATGGTGATCTTGGACTGAATTGTGTTGTAATTTATCCCCAGCGGATCTTTCTGCGGATGGAAAAGGCCGACGATCCGCTCCTTTTGGTAGGAGGCGAAGCCGAAGTGCCACATGAAAACCCCGACCACCGCCAGGATAAGAACGGCGGCGCCTAAATATCTGGCCGGCATCTCGCTCACCAGAAGGTAGCCGAACCAAATACCAAACATAATGAGCGCCGTTCCTAAATTCGGCTGCAACAAAACCAAAACGGCGGGAACGAAAAAATAAACGAAAGAAACGGCGATAGTTTTAAGATTAGCGATAGAAACATGGCGCGCCGCAAAAAATACGGAAAAAATGAGAATGAGCGCCGCCTGCATGAACTCCGAAGGCTGCATCTTGAAAGGGCCCAAAGGTATCCAGCTCCGAGCTCCGTGAACCGCCGGCGCGATGATAAAGTTGATAACCAAAAGCCCCAAGCAAAGCAGATAAACGCCGACAATGAACCAGCGGTAGCTTAAAAGCGCTTTGATGTTCAAAAGAGGCAGGCCGATCAAAAGAGCAAGGGCGATGAAAATCCAGATCAGCTGACGATAGAAAAGAAAGTGGTCGGAGGAGGCTAAAACCAAAAGGCCGCCGCCCATAATGAAGGCTACCGCGCCGATTAAGTACCAGTCATGCTTCGCAGAGAAAGACATCGGTGTAATTATAAGAGATTAATGGCTAGTGGCCAGTGATTAAAAAACTAGCGACTGGTGGCTAATAAAAAAAGGCTGGCGAACCCTACTTTCCCAGCGCCGGAGCGCAAGTATCATCAGGGCCGCGCGCTTTCACTTCTCTGTTCGGAATGGGAAGAGGTGGGCCACACGCGGCTTAATCACCAGCCAAATTTATTATATAACCGAATACTTTTAAAATCGCAAATCGTAAAAAACGTAAAAGCTAAAACACAAAAGCGAAAAATAAAAAAACAGGACGACTAACCGCTGATTATTAGCAGCTAATCGCCGGTCGTTGTTTTTAGCTTTTAGTTTTTAAATGCCGAGCATTTAAATGGCAGTTTCGCTAACGTCATTTTTGGGAATGTGTAATTCCGCGCCCAAACCGGCCGAAGCCGGCTAGGCGTTAAATGGAATTAATCGGTCTATTAGTACTCCTCGGCTAAATCCCACCGTCCAAAACTTCAAGACTCGAGCTCTCTTGCGAAAACCTTCGTCCATCCATTCCATCAAGCGGAATTGGGCACTCCTTGCGGAGCTTACACCTAGAGCCTATCAACCTGGTCATCTCCCAGGGACCTACACCTAATCTTGGGATGGGCTTCGTGCTTAGATGCCTTCAGCGCTTATCCCCGCCGAACATAGCTACCCGGCAATTCAGTTGGTACCAAAGCCGGTAGACCAGCGGTTCGTTCAACCCGGTCCTCTCGTACTAGGGTTGACTTCCCTCAAGTGTTAGACGCCTGCAGCAGATAGAGACCAACCTGTCTCACGACGGTTTGAACCCAGCTCGCGTACCCTTTTAATTGGCGAACAGCCAAACTCTTGGGACCTTCTTCAGCCCCGAGCTAGGGTGAGCCGACATCGAGGTGCCGAGCGTGATCGTCGATATGGACTCTCGGATCACACCAGCCTGTTATCCCCGGGGTAGCTTTTGTCCGATATCTCCGGCCTTCCTATAGAGAGCCGTCGGGTCGCTAAGTTCTGCTTTCGCATCTGCGCGACTTGTAAGTCTTGCAGTTAAGCCGGCTTGTGCCTTTACACGACGAGGTCGATTTCCATCCGACCCTAGCCGACCTTGATAAACTCCTCCGTTACTCTTTGGGAGGATTCCGCCCCAGAAAAACTGCCCACCAAGCACTGTCCCCAAAGGGTTTAGGTTTTGCCACTCCCTTCAGGTTAGAATCTAAAATTTGGAAGGTGGGTGTTTCATTGTCGAGTCCGCCCCAACCGAAATCGGGGTTTCAACCTCTACCCACTACACTACGCATCCAAGCCTTAGAGCCAATGCCAGGCTACAGTAAAGCTCCCGGGGTCTTTTCGTCCCGCTGCAGGTATCCCGCGTCTTCACGGGAATCGCATTTTCACCGAGCTTCTCGTCGAGACAGTTCTCTAGTCATTACGCCATTCGTGCGCTCCGGAACTTACCCGGAAAGGAATTGCGCTACCTTAGAACGGTTATAGTTACCGCTGACATTGACGAGGGCTTGAACCAGTCAGCCTACAATATTACTACCGCAGACCGCCAATCTTAACCTTCTCGCATCGGTCAGGCGTCACCCCCTATACATCCTCTTGCGAGTTCGCAGGGAGCTGTGTTTTTGGTAAACAGTTGCTAGAGACACTTTCGCTGCGGCCCTTCCTTCCTTGCGGAAAGTCGGGCAGGCCTTATCGCTAACTTACGGCCGCTTTTTTGCCGAGTTCCTTGACGAGAAATCACTCGTACCCCTTGGGCTTCTCGCCCTATCCACCAGTGTCGGTTTACGGTACGGATTCCACACACTTAACCTTAGAAGTTTTTCTCGGAAGCGCGCTCTGCCGACTAATCGGAGTAAGAACTCCGACTCGTCTCTGCACTGGGATTCGCGATTGAACGCAGATGTCCGGATTTGCCAAGACACCATCCTCGAGCCAAGAACACCAAACCAATAAGATGATCGGCGTACTGCGCCTCGTCCCTTCATCGAAATGTGCGGAAGGGCTGGAGTATTAACCAGCTGTCCATCAGCTTCGGCTTTCGCCATTGCCTTAGGGCCGCCTCACCCGTAGCTGATTGCCATTGCCACGGAAACCTTGGATTTTCGGGGAGCCGGTTTCTCACCGGCTTAGTGGGTTACTCATTCCAACATTCTCTCTTCCCAGCGCTCCAGCCATCCTCCCGGATTGGCCTTCACCGCCCTGGAAATGCTCTTCTACCACCGACACGTTCTCTTTGTACCAGGCCAAACTGAAATCGCCCGATACAAAAAGAAAGTGTCGATCCGCATCTTCGGTACTGCGCTTGAGCCCCGGTAAATTTTCGGCGCCGCTTACCATCGAGTAGTGAGTTGTTACACACTCTTTAAAGGATGGCTACCTCTAAGCCAACCTCCTACCTGTCTATGGTCTACGACTACCTTTAACACTTAGCGCAGATTTAGGGACCTTAGATGGCGGTCAGGGCTGTTTCCCTCTCGACCACGGAGCTTAGCCCCCGCAGTCTAACTGCCGCGCTTAACCTTCTGGTATTCGGAGTTTGATTGGTCTGCCGAGCTTTCGCCCATTACAGACCATCCAGTGCTCTACCCCCAAAAGGAAACACGCGACGCCAGTCCTAAAACTGTTTCGAAGAGAACCAGCTATTACCAAGCTCGATTAGCTTTTCACTTCTTACCTCAGCTCATCCGAAGGTGTTGCACGACCTACCGGTTCGGGCCTCCCCCCGCCTTTCGGCGGGGTTCACCCTGGCCAAGGTAAGCTCGCTTGGCTTCGGGTCTTACACATACCGCTGGGGTCGCGCTATTAACACTAGGTTTCCCTGCGCCTCCCCCGCCTGAGGCGGGTTAGACTACGCGATATATGTAAACTCGTTGGATCATTCTTCAATAGGCACACCGTCACTCGCCCTTGCCCTTGCGGACAAAGATTTGAGCTCCGGTTCCTTGTAGGCGTACGGTTTCAGGTCTATTTCACCGCCCTCACGGGGCTGCTTTTCACCTTTCCCTCACGGTACTTGTTCACTATCGATCACAAAGCATATTTAGCCTTTCCCGATAGTCCGGGATGCTTCCTCCGAGATTTTCGTAACTCGAAGTACTTAAGACTACATACTAAAAGGATCTTCCGCTTTCGCGTACAGGACTTTCACCTCCTTTGGTCCGGCTTTCCAGCCGATTCTGCTAGCGAAAGATTTTGTAACCTTTCCTTTCTCAAAGCGCAGATCGATACGGACGGAAACCGTCCGCATCGACCCGCGCTTAAGTAGTGTATGTATCTTACAACCCCTATCCTCCGCTCACTGCTTCGCAGTGAGCTACGGAGCAGCAAGTCACAACGACTCGCTGTTCCGAAGCTCTTTGCGGAGCAAAGAGCGAAGGACAGGTTTGGGCTTCTCCCTGTTCGCTCGCCGCTACTTGGGGAATAACTTCGTTCTATTTTCCTCTGCTTACTGAGATGTTTCACTTCAGCAGGTAAGCTTCCAACCTTACGGTCGGACGGCACGGGTTTGCCGTGTCGGGTTGCCCCATTCGGAAATCCTCGGATCAAAGGTTGCTACGCACCTCCCCGAGGCGTATCGCCGCTACGCCGCGTCCTTCATCGCTGCTTTGTGTCAAGGCATCCACCATACGCCCTTGAGTAAACCACATTCCCTAAAAGACGTTTACGAAACCTGCCATTTAAATGCTTAGCATTTAAATGTTGTTGTCGTCTTTACTTGTGATTTTTTTAGTATTCGATTTTTAAGATTCCGTCGACGCTGAATAGAAAAACCGCTCTTCGGAAGCGGCCTTAGAAACAGCAATAAACTAGCTTATTTCAGCCGCTTTTTGGGAGTTGCTTCCTATCAACCATCTGGGGCTAATTATATAGAATGGCGGAAGCTTGTCAATCCACCCATCCGGCCGAGAGATCAGGGATTAGGGACTAGAGAATAAGGATTAGAATTTAGCGTAAAACTTAAAGCGCAAAAGGCAAAATAACGAAAGCTCGAAATCCTAAACCAGAAAGCCGAAACAAATTCGAAATTACAAATTTTAAATCACAAACCCGTTTGTGTTTCGAATTTGGAATTTGTGGTTTGTGATTTGTTTAGGATTTCAGATTTCGTGCTTCGAATTTACCTAACTACTGGCCGTTATTTTGCGCTTTTAGCTTTGTACTTTTTTTGTTTTGTGCTGCTTTGCTCTCCTGGTTTTTTGGATTTTGTCAGTCCAATAATGGCGGCTGCCACTTTTTCCGGATCGTGGACCACCAAGCCCGAGTCGGTCAGCAAATCCAAGCCGACAAACTTTCCACTGGTAGCAGATCGGCTGGATTTTTTACTCACAC
Source organism: Candidatus Colwelliibacteriota bacterium (assembly GCA_027448785.1). Classification (GTDB taxonomy): domain Bacteria; phylum Patescibacteriota; class Minisyncoccia; order UBA6257; family Colwellbacteraceae; genus JACWAO01. Next base: position 20,080 of record DAIDMW010000007.1, read on the forward strand.
TTACCACCTCCGCAGCGGTCCTATCCACTGCCTTGTGGCGCTCGATCCGCGCCGGCGACGGCTGACGGTTGTTGTATAAAACATAATCCACTTCTCCGCCGAGATATTTCTCAATCTCGTTGCTAAACATCTCGACATTGTATCCGTCCGTTTCGCCTTTTTTAGTCATAACATTGCTCAGGTAGATTTTCTTCGCTTTGCTTTTTACGATTGCTTCGGACATTCCGTCGACTAAAAGAATCTGCGCCAAAGAAGAATATAAATCGCCCGGACCGATAATTATCGCATCGGCTTCCAGCGCCGCGCCAACCGCCTTCTCGTAGGCCTTAGCCTTCGGCTGTAGGAACACTCTTTTAATACGCAGTTTCGGATCGTGTTTCGGGATGTCGATGTTGGTCTCTCCGCGAATCGTTTTTCCGTTCTCCAAAACGGCGCAGAGGTTGGAGCGGTCGAGGGTTGCCGGCAGTACCTCGTGCCTTATCTTCAGCATTCTCTTAACCTCATCCATCGTCTTCTCGTAACTGTTGGAAGAAAGTTCCAGGGCGGTAATAAGCAGGTTGGCGAAATTGTGCCCCTTGAGTTCGCCGACCTCGAAACGGTAATTAAAAAGATCGGACATCACCGGCGAAGTGTCGGCCAAAGCGATTAAGGCGCGGCGGATGTCTCCAGGAGAGACGATCTTGTAATCGTGGCGCAGGCGGCCGGCCGATCCTCCCGAATCCAGCATGGCGCAGATCACCGAGATCTTCACCGGATAATGCTTCAGCCCCTCGAGAACCGCCTTAGGCATTGCGTTCCCTCCTCCCAGGCAGACGATTTTTTTCATGTTTTCCAATTTTGCCTCGGCCGAGACCCGCTGGCAAGTCTGTCCAAAAAGCCGAAAGCCGCCTTACGGCGGCTTCCGACCTCTTATGAAGCGATATCTTATCTCTCCTCAACCTGCTCGCGGAACCTCTCCAAGAGGTGGGCGGCGTAATCCTTACCTCCCAAACCGAAAGCCAGTCCACCGGCCAAAGCCAGCATCGCCACAACCGCCACGAACATGGCGTACAAGAACTGAGTGGCAATACCCAGCTGAGCCAAAGCAGCGATGAATCCGAAGACCACCACCGAGTAATAGGTAAGCGCGCTCAAGAATTTGAACGAGTGCAATTTAGCGCCAGCCATGGTCGCCTTCACGACGCCGCTCAGGAATCTTCCCAAGATAACCGCGCCGAGAAGAATGATCATAGCCGCTATCACCTGCGGGATGTACGAGACAACCGGCTGGATGATGGCGAAGACGCTAACCGAAGATCCGAGGAGTATGCCGATAACCGAAACCAAGGTAACGATCAGGAAGAACCAGTAAACGACTCTTCCGATCAGCCTGGAGAGGCTCATCGTCACTCCTCCTTTCTTCAGGTCTTTGTCGAGCTCGGTACGCTCCACCAAGGTGTCAAGCTTTAAAGCCTTAACGCCTTTTTCTACGGCTGAACCGAGCACCACCGAAATGATTATACCTACGATGAAAACGATGATGGCTCCGATCGCGGCCGGCAGATAGCTAAGGAACTGAGTCCAAACCTGCTGCAGCGGGAACGTTACCGTCCCTACCCAATTTTGACCTACCATTTATCTTCTTTGTCTTTGTGTTAACTCGACCTTTTCTCTGCGCCGACCTCACAATCAGCGCGTTTCGTTCGTCTGGCTTAATTATAGCACACCAAAGGGCCGCCAGTCCCGCAGGATGTGGATAACTTTAATATGTGGCTTGCCACGAGTGAGCCCCGAATCTACTAAGGGGCGAATCGATATGCCCCTCGATAACGCTCGGGACACTCGATTCGTTGAATTCAAAACCACCCTTTCTTTTTTTGAAATGTGGCTTGCCACGAGTGAGCCCCGAATCTACTGAGGGGCGAATCGAGTGGACCTAGCGAGAATCGAACTCGCGCCTCTACAATGCGAATGTAGCGTCGTACCACTAGACTATAGGCCCTCGCCCGTCCGGCGTCCGCCATCCGGCGGAGACGAGAACGGATCGATTGTTAGTATACTCTTACCTGCCCTCTTTGATAAGCCTTAAAACCTCCTCGCGGCTTACCAGATTCCTCCTAGCGATCTCCTCCTCGACAACCTTCTTAATTTCTTTATTAAGCATCGCTTGGCTTTCCTTCGCCTGCTCCATAAGCTCCCTAATCTGGTCGGGGCTCATGTTTTTCATCATGTTCTGGGCCGCTTTAAACTGATCGAACATTCCCATATATTTAAATACGTTATTTCCCGACAAAAGGAATATACAATAGGAAGACACAAGGCGTAAAGCTAAAAGCGAAAAACAACGGCAGTTTGTTAACCGTCAATTATTTTAAGTTTTGCGCTTTTCGCTTTGCACTTAGTTTTGCGCTTTATAATCCCAGCTCCTCGTGTATTCCCTGTAGGGCTGGCAAGGCTATTTTTATAAGCTCCGCCACTTTTAAACCTAATTTGTCCTCCATTTCTAAAAGCAACCCCCTATCGACGCCTCTGGCGAAAGATTTTTCTTTAAACCTCTTCATAACGCTTTCCACCGTGAGCTCGGAAATTTTTTTGGACGGTAAAACCAAAGCCGCAGCGACAATCAAACCCGTCACTTCCTCGGTGTAATAAAGTGCCTTTTCCATTAAAGTTTCCGGCGCCGGATGGTTGGCGTGGAAATTATGTCGATAAACCGCCTCTATCACCTCCGGCGGAAATTTTTCTTCTCTTAATATTTCTGCGGCCGGCTCGGTATGCTTTTCCGGTTCGCTTTGCGTCATCTCCCAGTCCAGGTCGTGCACCAGACCGGACAACTCCCAAAGATCCGCTTCTTCGTCCTTACCATAGTAATGCGCAAGGGATTTCATAAGTGCGCCGGCGGCCAGGTTATGCTTAATCAGTCCTTGATTTTTGATATACGTCTTTAAAAGCTCTAAAGCTCTTTTCTTATAATCATTCATTCAGAGAATTTTAAACCAATTTTGCACAATGCTGAATATACATCTAAAAACGCCCGCTTCTCGGCGGGCGTTTTTAGGTTACTTGCCTTTGGCTTTAACTTTAACCTTCGTCTCGGACCTAGGCGCAGCCGTCTTCGGCATAACGATTTTTAGAACTCCTTTCTCGTATGTCGCCTCCACTTTCTTTTCGTTGACATTCGCCGGGAGCCTCGCCGCACGCTCAAAGGAGCCGCGCTTGATCTCCTGCCTCCAGTAGCCTTTCCCCTTTTCTTCCTTCTTTTCTTCAGTAGAACCGCCGACCCGGAGCACTTGATCTTTAACAGTCACTTTCACTTTTTCCGGATCGACTCCAGGAAGGTTCAGTTCGGCGACGACATCTTTGTCGGTTTCATAAACATCCATCGCCGGCTGCAATATCACGTTGCGCGGAATTACCGGCAGAAACCAATCCTCGTCGCCGAAGAAGCTTCCGACCTCGCGAAACGGATCCCATGGTACTAATGCCATTGAAGTTAAAAAAAATTATGCGACCTTTATTGAGATTTTAATCTCGGATCGAAACAATTCAATGCTTCACCCTTACGCCTCCGGCTTGACCACGTTCTGCGGCTGGCCACCAATGAACTTAACGATATTGTCGGAGGTGGTATCGAGTATCCGCATTATCGCTTCCTTAGTGTTAAAAGCGTTATGCGGAGTGATGATGACGTTCTCCATGTCGACCAAGGCGTTGTTCTGCAAGACGGTCTTCATATTCTCCTCGTTCGGGTGTCCTTTAAGAAGGAATTGCAGTTCGTCCTGAGTCGGCCCCTCTTCCTCCAAAACATCCAATCCAGCACCCGCCAACGTCCCGTCGCTCAAAGCCTGGATCAAGGCGTCGGTTTCCACCACCGCGCCCCGGGCGGTATTGATGAGGACCGCTCCTTTCTTAATCTTACCAACATTGTCCTTGTTTATAAGATGATGGGTCGACGGCAGATAAGGAACATGGATGGTTATCACGTCCGCGGATTGTAGTAGCTCGTCGAGCGACAGATACTTAAAGTTCAGTTGGCTCTCCAGCTCCGGCTTGGAATAGGCGTCAAAAGCCACGACTTTCATGCCAAAGCCATTGGCAATAGCGATCGAGTAGCGGCCGATCCGGCCGGTGCCGATCACTCCCATCGTCTTTCCTTTGAGATCGAATCCTTGCAGTCCCTCCAAGCTGTATGAGCCGGTTTCGCGGATGCGGTCAAACGCTTTGTAAATCTTGCGCGAGACATTCAAAAGCAATCCGAAGGCGAACTCCGCGACGGTGTTCTCCCCGTAGGATGGAACGCTTGAGACCACGACTCCTTTGGCGTTGGCCGCCGGCAAATCGATGTGGTCGAAGCCGGTGGTGCGGGTGGCTATAAGCTTCAAGTTGGGGAAAGCGGCAAGGACGGCGCCGTCGATTTTCGATCCGACAAAAATCGAAATCACGTCGTAATCCCTCTCCGCCGGCAGATTTTCGGCGTTCAGTTCGGCACGAGTGAAAGTCATCTCGTTCCCAGCCAACTTTTCCCTCATATAATTTTCCTCCCACTCCTCTATTTCAAAAAATCCGATTTTCATTTTTTATTGTTTATTTATTTCTTGCTTTAGCGACTTTTCGATCTGCACCAATCTCTTGTATTTTACCAGTCTTTCGCTTTGGAGAGGAGAGCCCGACTTCAGCCCGTCGGCACCGATGCCGTACGCCAGGTCGGCAATAAAGTCATCGTCGGTCTCGCCGCTGCGGTGACTGACGATAACCTTCCAATCGAATTGCCTGGCCAGATTTACGGCGGCGATTGTTTCGCTGACCGTTCCGATTTGGTTCGGCTTGATGATCACTCCGCTCGCCGCCTGCGCCTGAGCCGCTTTTTTTATCCTTTCGACATTAGTTACCGTCAAATCATCCCCGATTATCCAAACGTCACCTCTTTCCCGCGACAATCTCTGCCACTCCTCCATCCTCTCCTCATCGAACGGATCTTCGATTGATAAAAGGCTGTAGCGTTTGATAATCCACTCATAAATCTTCAGCAATTCCTCACCGGTCCAGGTCTGCGATCTCCATTTGTAAATATTCTCGCGAGCATCCCACAAACTTGAGGCGGCGGCATCGATTGATAAATCCACTCGGTCGCCGTAAACGCGCCGCGCATCGTCCAAAAGCTCCAGTCCTAGTTCGGGATCGAGCCCAGAAACGACAAATCCCCCCTCGTCGCCAAAACGGTCAGCTTCTCCGCGTGGAGCAAGCACCCCCTTCAGCGTTTCGATAAATTCAAATCCCGTCTTTAAAGCTTCCTCGGGGCTGTTGGTTTTAGGAACAACCAAGTATTCCTGGAACGGAAGAGGAGTATCGGAAGCGGAGACGTGCAGCCCTCCATTGATCAGGTTAAAAAGAAGCCGCGGGAACGAAGGTGAGGCCCCGGCGCTCTGGCGCCGGAGGAATTCGTAAAGCGGAAGATTTTCGTTATTAGCCAGCAACCGAGCGAATGAGATGCTTAAAGCCAAAATCAAGTTTGCTCCGAGGTTGCTTTTGTCGGGCGTTCCGTCAAGGCTAAGTAGAAAATCATCGAATTCGCGCTGCGTTGCGAAATCCTTTTTCCCGGCGGCGCGCATCACACGCTCCAAGCCTTCTAAAGCTTTTTCGGGAACAATTGGCTTAGCCTCGAACTTTCCCCGGCTTTTCCCGGCCGGTACTGACGATTTAAATTCTCTTCCCTTCGAAAGTAGGTCAATCTCGATAGTTTTCTCGCCGCGCGAGTCTTCGATTATCCTTCCCCGCGCCGCTTCGATTTTAGCCATGCAATTGCTCTTCCTTCTTTTTTATAGCCACCGCGGTTTTCACCACCGAGTCCGGGTTAAGGGAGATGCTTCCGATCCCCTTCTCGACCAAGAAGGTGGCGAAGTCTTCGTAATCCGATGGCGCTTGTCCACATATACCAACATATTTTCCTTTCTTTTTAGCGGCCTCGATGATTTTTCCTACTGATATTTTCACCGCTTCATTACGCTCGTCGGCAATCTTAGCCAGTTCGGTGTTGTCGCGGTCGATTCCGACCGTAAGCTGAGTAAGATCGTTGGAACCGATACTAAACCCGTCGAATATTTCCAGGAAATCGTCGGCCAAAATCATATTAGCCGGGATCTCGGCCATGGCGTAAACCTTCAGTCCACTTTTCCCCTGTTTCAATCCGAACTCGCTCATCGTCTGAACAACCTTTCTACCTTCTTCCGGCGTGCGGCAGAACGGGATCATCGGAGTGACATTGGTAAGGCCGAACTCCTCCCGCACTTTCTTCAACGCCTTGCACTCCAAACCAAAAGCCTCTTTAAAACGCGGATCATAGTAGCGCGAAGCTCCGCGCCAGCCGATCATCGGATTCTCTTCCTTCGGTTCGAAATTCTTTCCACCCAAGAGCGCCGCATACTCGTTGGTTTTAAAATCGGAAAACCGGACGATAACCTCGTGCGGATAAAAGGCGGCGCCGATCTGGGCAACGCCCTCCGCCAGCTTGCTGACATAAAATTCCCTGCCGTTTTTGTAGCCGGCGATAATCTTCCTGATTTGTACGCGCGATTTTGGATCGGCTTTCTGCGGCTGAAGCAGGGCTAGTGGATGTGCCTTGATCCGCGCAGCAATGATAAACTCCTCGCGAGCCAAACCGACTCCGTCCGCCGGCAAGAAAGAAGCCTCGTACGCCTCGTCCGGGCTGCCGATGTTGACCATGATTTTAGTCCGCGGCTTTTGGAAGTTTTTCAGCTCGTAGGTTTCTTTTTCCCATTTTGTCTTCCCCGCCCAGACGAACCCCTCGGTTCCACTAGAACAGTCAACGGTCAACGGCGTTCCGTTTTTAATCAACTTGGTCGCGGTTTCGGTTCCAACGACGCAGGGTATTCCCAGCTCGCGCGAAACTATGGCGGCATGTGAAGTGCGACCGCCTTCGTCGGTCACGATGGCCGAGGCGATCTTCATTATCGGCTCCCAGTCGGGGTCGGTCATCCGCGTCACCAACACCTCGCCTTTTTTGAACTGCCCGATATTCTTCGCGCTTTTGATCACCTTGGCCGGACCCTCGGCGATCTTCGATCCTATGGCCGCACCCCTCACTAGGAGCTTTCCCGGAGAGCGCATTACATAATTCTCCAGCGTCTCGACCGCTTTGGCGCCGTGGACCGTTTCCGGCCTGGCCTGAACTATGAAAAGTTTTCCACTTACCCCGTCTTTCGCCCACTCGATGTCCATCGGCTTTTTGTAGTGCTCCTCGATCTTCAGACACCAGTCAGCCAGCTGCAGTATCTCATTATCCCCTAAAACGAACTTGCTCTTTTTCGCAGCGGCAGTTGTGGTCAGCCTGGTCCGTTCCTTGTCGCCATAAACAAGCGTCTTCTCCTTACTACCCAATTCCTTCAATATTATCGCCGGAAATCCTTTGCGGAACGGCTCTTTAGCAACATGAAACTCGTCCGGGACGACCTCTCCCTGCACAACCATTTCTCCCAAGCCCCAGGATCCGTTAATGACTACCACGCCTTGAAAACCGGTATCTGGGTCGAGAGTGAAAGCAACCCCCGAGCATGCCTTATCGGAACGAACCATTTTTTGCACTCCGACCGAGAGATAGGTCTTTAAGTGGTCAAACCCTTTGTCTTCGCGATATGAGATTGCGCGGTTGGTGAAAAGCGATGCAAAACACTTCTTTACCGATGAGAGCAACTCCTTTTCCCCGACCACATTCAAATAGGTTTCCTGTTGTCCGGCGAAGCTGGCTCCCGGAAGGTCTTCTGCCGTGGCCGAAGAGCGCACGGCAACATCGGTATTTTTCGTTTTATACTCTGACGAAAGCTTGTGATACGCCTCGCTTATCTCCCGCGCCATCACCTCCGGTATCGAGGCGCTAAGGATCGCTTTGCGGACAGCCGCTCCCCTTTTTTCGAGATCGGGCAGGCTTTTTACATTCAATCCCCTAAGTAGCTCGGCGATTTTCCTGTCCAAGCCATTGGCGCGCAGAAACTCCTGGTAAGCCCCGGCTGTGATGGCGAATCCATTCGGGATTCGTACGCCTTCCTTAGTGAGACCGACATACATCTCCCCTAAGGAAGCATTTTTGCCTCCAACCTCGGGAACGTTCTTTATAGACACATCTTTAAACCAAAGTATGTTTTTCATTTGCTGCTGTTATTTTTTACTTTTTTTCGATTTCTTCTGCGCGACTAGCATTAAATCCGAAACATTGCTTCCCGTTTTTCCGCACCTGATTGCTCCGCCCACTCGGCGGAAAAACGAATAAGAGTTGTTGCTTAAAAGGAACTCACCCGGATCGAGTCCGCTCGCCGTCGCTTTCCGCAGAGTCTCACGATCGGCCAGAGCGCCGGCCGCGTCAACGATGTTATCGACTCCGTCCGAAGCTATAGAAAGGAGTAATTGGTCTTTTTTCAAATGACTCAGCCCGCCGAGAACGACATCCATATTTCTGCCGCCCTTACCGTTTTTGTTTGTGACCCGGACCAGCGTCTCACCGCCGTAAACCACCATCTCCCCGTTATTTTTCAGACCGCGGAGCAGTTCCTCGCCGACCTCGGACGCCTCGCCGCGCACGAATCCTTGGCCGACAAAAGTTCGATATCCCAGCGACTGAGCCTTTCTTTCCATCGCCCGCAGCGCGTCAGCGTTGCTTAAGAGCAAAATATTTTTTGTTCTGGAAAAAATCCTCCGATCCTTCGGGGTTTCCGAAAGGCTGATATTGTTTATGCCGTAGCGAGAGAGAATCTTCTGGGCGTCATTCTTGGTCGTCGTATCCAGGAAAGTCGGGCCGGAAGCAACGAGACCAGGGTCGTCGAAAGGAACGTCGGAAAAAACCAAGCCTAGCACGGAAGCTGGATTAGCCAGCCTTACCAAGTTGCCGCCGTGCGCGTCGGAAATGTGCTTGCGCACCGTGTTCATCTCCTCGATATCGGCGCCGCTATCTAAAAGTTGCGAAAACACTCGGCGAGCGGCGGTGATAGAACCGCCCTTAGGTTTAAAAAGCAGGGATGAGCCACCGCCAGAAATTATCGCGATGATCAAATCGTCTTTTTTCGCGTTTTTTGCGATTTTCATTATCTCTGCCGTCGCCTTGGCATTCTGCGCGGATGGCAAGGGATGGGTTCCCAAGAAGCTCTTAATCTTTTTAAGCTTCTTACTACGCGTATCGATTACCGCGCCCCCGCTCACTCGCGGCCCAAGAATTTTTTCCAAATATTCAGCCGAATCAAGTGCGGCTTTTCCGATTCCAATAACAAAAATCCGTCGATACTTGCGCAGATTGATTCTTTCTTTTTTTACGAGGAGAAGTTCGCCAACCAGCCGCACCTCGCGGGGTAGGAAATTTTTCGGGCTTATCGCCTCTAATCCGGCTTCAGCTACAAGGAGAGCGTCTCGACGAAGAGGCGTTTTAGCCAACGACTCGAGATTTTTAATAAACATTTGCCTTCATTATAACTCCGCCCGACCGAACGCGATAGTGGATATTTATTCATTTGACAAGATATTAACAACGTTTTATTAATGGGTAACCGCATAGCGGCGAAATCTGTACACCAAAATCGATAGGAGGTGGATCTGGTGATCGATAGCGATCTTTTCATTAGGCAAGGGGTTAACGGCGTCGACCTAGTTATCACTACGACTAAGGCCGGAAATCAAAGTCTCAGGTTCTCGGGGAATCCGATGAAGAATCGCCAAGATCTAGCAAGTCGCTTAGGGCTAACCCTAGACAACTTCGTCTACATGGGGGCGGAGATGAAAGATCATGTCGTCTTCGTCACCTCCAGCGATAGAGGGCGCGGAAGCGCTTCTCAGGCAGAAAGCATCGCCTGCGATGCGATGTTTACAAACGAACCAGGAGTCTTTCCGGTTCTCTTGCCTGGAGATTGTGCCACAGTCTTTGTAGTCCACGAGTTGGTCTGGGGCATCATTCACGCTGGTCGCGACAACGCTGCGATTATTATCCCCAAGGCGATCGGCTTGATTTGTACGGCGTTCAACATCGATCCGAGGAGTATCTTTGCCGTCGTCGGACCGACGATCGGCAACTCGCTAGACGAGGAAAGACTGACTAGAGACGCCGACCTGAGATACTTTTTCTCTCGCGAGAAGGAAAAGTACATCCATAAGCAGAGAGTCGAAAAGACTTGGATCAGATCCGGCGCCATCGTCGACACCGTCATCGATGTTGAAGGTATTGGCGTCGAAGGTTGGGAAGTTTTGTTAGCGAAATATGTCGAATTCGCATTGCGCGAGTCCGGTGTAATTCGCATTCTCAACCCCAACCTTGATACAATGAGCGGTAAGTTCTTCTCTCACTCCTTATCGGTCAAAACCGGAACCGAAGAGGGGCGCCACGCTTGTCTTATCGGTCGCTTCTAAAAAATTGCACCCAAAAATCAAAGGACCAGTCGAGTACTCGACTGGTCCTTCTCATTTCTATAGAATTAGATCTCTATCTATTGATCAACCTGAACAGCCATCCAAATAAGCTGAATCCCTGGGAGGCCTGCTGTAGCGAATTTCCAAGCTGCTGGTTGGCCTGTTCTAAAACGCTAATCTGCTGCGTCAGCTGCTGCTGGTCGGCCTGGCTGGTTACCTGGCTCTTCAATTGGTTTAGCTGCTGAATCTGCTGCTGGTTCTGCTGGATCAGCTTCTGTGCATTATTAATCGCTCCGTAATTAGGTCCGATCAAGAATTTTACAATGGCGTTGCGGTTCTGAACCTGGGTCAAGTTGTCCTCGGCCTTTGTTTGGTTCTGCTCCTGGTTTTGGGCGATAACCCTTATCTGCTGTCCGATGCCGCCGACGCGGCCGGCGACCTGCAGCATCTGCTGGACGGCGTTAGCCACCGCGCTGCGACGCTGTAAAGCTATCACATTTGGCCCGGCCCCAGCTTGAGTTCCAGTAACATTCAGCCTGCTCGTAGTCGCCAAGGCTCTAATTGGCGTTCCCGTCGGAGCTTGATTTCTCAACCCCGCCGGACCGCCGTTATATATTTTTCCTTTTTCCCCTGGAAACAAAGGGACAGAGGTAGTCGTCCCGCTGGACGCCGGGATCATCGGCCCCATTACGCGGTTACCCACCCCGGCCGGACCGGTGCCGAGATTACTTTGCGCGAAGACCGGTGCCGCCAAGAGAGGCAGCGCCGCCAAACCGTAAACCAATATCTTCTTGTGCATTTTTTTGTTAATATTACCCGACTTTAATTGTTTGTAATTTTACCACATAAATTAAAAACACACTGTTGTGGCGGCGAGAATTTCCGACATCCGCTAGCAGCTGATGTCGAATGCGGAACCGGCCTTTATAAAATCGCATTCCGCTTGACGAAGCAATTTTCGGATAATGCCTAATGTTTTCGTTTGATAGCTCTGTCGGGGTGCCGAGAATCGAACTCGGTCTTTACGCACCCGAAGCGCATGTACTGCCGGTATACTACACCCCGACAAAACCATCAAACGATCGACTAGATAATAAACCGGCGGGGGCTACTTGTCTATCTTCTTTTTGGCAGCCTTCCGCATCTTTTCGCGGTGCAGACTCTTCGACTTCTGAGTTAGAGCAAAAACAGAAAGCACCATAATATAGACCGCGATCACTTCGGAAGACACCTTGCGCGTACCGCCGTCGATAAAAGAAAAAAACATCAATCCAAAGATAGCCACCGTCCACAGCAACACAAAAATCTCTCCCGGATGCCGGCTATCGTGAACTTCGTACCACCGGTCGAACTCCTTCGTTCCGACGTAAAGTGTAAGTATTCCAATATAGATCACGCTCATCGGGGCGACTAGAAAATCGTAAGCGTTGCGGCTGATAAAATCAGCTATGACGAAAGCTATAAAAATCAGCGTCCAGAAGTTGGTAATGACCCGCCAGATCCTCTCGTCTTTGAAAATGCTTAAATTCATGGATTATTTCACGTAAAACTTTTTTTTCATTTCCTCCTCCACTCCGGATTCGAACTCGTTTTTCTTCTCCTTAGCCGAAGAAGCCATTTTCCTCAGCTCCTCGTCGCTCAATTCGTTCAGCTCTAACGCCCGCTGGCGCAGCCACCCCTCATCGTTTTTCTGCGGATCATCCAAAACCTCTTCCAGGAGGACTCCTAAAATATACCCGACTCTAGGGCCCGGCTCCAAATGCAAATACTCCATCAGCTGGCTGCCGTTTATCTTCAGCATCTTGGGCGAAACGGGATCGGTCCTGACCTTTTCGATCATAAACTGCAGATGCCGCAACTTGTAAGGAACGGCTTTGGGAACGCCCGATCCGATCCGATCCGCCTCCCGCACCTTCAGTAAGTCATCGATATTTTCCACTCCGACCCGCTGGATAAAGCGCCGCACACCCGCCTCGCTCACCTCGCCGACGTTGTAGTAGAAGAGGTGGTAGCGGACCAAGTGTGTAACCTCCTCGGTCAACTCCCGGCTGAAATGCAATCGCTCCATCATCTTCCGCGCCATCCTGGCGCCGACCACCTCGTGCCCGTAGAAAGTAGAATCCGGACCTTCTCCTCCTTTGGTCTTCGGCTTGCCAACGTCGTGCAATAAGGAGGCTAAGCGTACCTTTAGCGAGTAGTCCTTGCCCACCGCATACTGAAGAGCCTTCAGGTTGTGTTCCCAAACGGTATAAATGTGGTGTTTGTTTTGCCCCACGCCGATGCCGTCACGGAGCTCGGGAAGAATGTTTTTCAGTAAGCCAAATCCTTCCAGACTCTCTATTCCCCACACCGCACGCGGCGAGGAAATTACCTTCACCAGCTCATCCCTTATTCTCTCCTTGGCGATAGCTGCAAGTAGGTCGGCGTTGTCTTCGATAGCAGAGGCCGTTCTGGGTTCTATGGAAAAATTAAGCTCGCAGGCGAAGCGAACCGCGCGCATCAGCCGCAGGGCGTCTTCCTGGAATCTTTGGTTCGGCTCGCCGACCGCTCGGATGGTTCTCGCCTTCAAATCAACCTGTCCACCAAAAGGGTCGACTAAACTTATTTCTGTTTCGCCATTCTCCTCTCTTTCGCTCAGACCAGCCGCCATAGCGTTAACAGTGAAGTCGCGGCGCGCCAAGTCCTCTCTGATCTCCTTAGTGAAAACCACCTCGTCCGGATGACGCAAATCACTGTACTTTCCTTCGCGGCGGAAGGTCGTCACTTCGACGATGACAGTCTCGTCCGAGCTGCCTCCGTCTATCAGCGAGGCCGGGATTTTCACGCCCACAGTTCCAAAAGTGTTCTCATAAACCGAATCAGGAAAAAGGCCAAGAATTTCCTTCGGTTCGGCGTCTGTTGCCACATCCCAATCCTTGGGCGGGCGGCCGAGTAGAATGTTGCGCACTGAGCCGCCGACAAGAAAAGCTTGGAAGCCGGCCTTTTCCAAACCCCTCATTACGTCGTAAACTCCCTCGGGAACTTTGAATCTCATTGCGCTATAAGCTTCTGATATTATATCCTAGATTCAGACGCAGTCGAAGAAAAGCCTATTTATGGGCACAGATTTTGCGTTGTTCGGGGTTTAGAATTTAGGATTTAGGATTTATTATTTTAAACGCGCCCCCGTGGTGAAACGGATATCACGCATGGCTTCGAACCATGAAGTCCGGGTTCGACTCCTGGCGGGGGCACAAGACGGGAAACTCGAGATATATTTCAGGATTCCCGATTTTTCCAGCCAGGAGTCGAACCCTGGAGGGGTCGGGAACCAGGATGGTTCCCGTGGAGGAAATACTAAAACCGAGTGGTTTTAGAAAATTCCTTGAGGGAATTTTGTGAGATTCCTGGCGGGGGCACAAAAAGCGAAAAACTAAAAGCTCAAAAGTTAAAAGAATCGATGACTAACCACCAACAACTAGTCGCTCTTTTTCGCTTTTAGCTTTTAGTTTTGCGCTTCATAGCGCCTCAGCATCTTGATATTGCGGCTGAAATGTAATAATAATTAGAGGGTTATTCCACCCATAGCTCAATTGGCAGAGCAGTTGCCTCTTAAGCAAACGGTTCCAGGTTCAAGTCCTGGTGGGTGGACAAAACAGTAATCCTTCGACGCGGCTCAGGATGTTTTCATCCTTCGACGCGGCTCAGGATGTTTTCATCCTTCGACGCGGCTCAGGATGTTTTCATC
>DAIDMW010000008.1 GCA_027448785.1 Candidatus Colwelliibacteriota bacterium
GTCCCCACCCCGTTCGTAATCGTCACCACGCCTCCGCCGGTAGCCGAGCCAGAGACGTTTAAGGTGACACTCCCGTTAAAAGTCGTGTCTAAGTTTCCCGAGTCGTCTTCGGCGCGGACGGTGACGGTGGCCGGTGCATCAACCGTCGCCGATCCCGGAGAGAGTATGACTAACCTAGTGGCAACGATTGGTGCCGGAGAAACCGTTAAGGAATCAGTTGCATCGGCGATACCCACAGCGCCGTCTGGAGCGGACGAGTTGTCGGAGGCGGTGATGGTATAGACGCCGGAAGTAGCCTCTTCATACCAGAAATTTGCCGAAACTGAACCAGATGGAATAACTAATGACGTAATAGGCGAAGTGTCGGTGGCACCGGCAAAAAAGTTACCCGTTCCGCTGACCGGCGATGCGTACAGATAAACGTTCTGGTCGCTTAAGGTTACAGCGTTGCCAAAAGCGTCCTTTCGGCTAATCGTGTAGCCCGCACGCGTACCAGCCGTAATAGTTCCGGGATGTGTTAAAAAGAAGGCGGCGGTCGAACTGGAATTTATTTGAAGGGGGTCGGTTGCGTCAGTAATGCCCACAGCGCCGTCTGGAGCGGACGAGTTGTCGGAGGCAGTGATGGTCGGGGTCCCCACAAGCGTGTCGTAATACCAAAAAGCAGCGGAAGAAGTGCCGGCGGGTATTACGACGGAAGTTGTGGTGCTTCCGCCAATCGCAGCATCATAAAAATTCTTGCTGGAGCTCGTTGAGTTGCTGTAAAGATAAACGGTGCTGGTGGCGGCGTTAACCAAGTTTCCATACTGATCAGCCCTGCTCACGATGTATGCGGCCCGCTCACCGGCGGCGATACTCCCCGGATGATTAAGAATAAATTGCGTAATTACTCCCGGAGCAAAAACAGCCTGAGCCGTGGAGGTAACACTTAAACCGGTTCCCCCACTGTCAGTTAGAGAAAGATCAACTGTTTCCGCAACCGTATCGAAAATATTTTTAGTTCCGGTACCATTGACGATATCAACCAATCCCCCGCCTGTAGCCGAACCGGAAACGTTTAGAGTGACGCTACCGCTGTATGCGGAAGCAACTGTCCCTGAAGCCGTCTGGGCTTCGATCGTCACGGGTATAAACGCGTCAACCGTTCCAGGAGAAGGAGAAATTATGACAAATTGCGTTGCCGGCGGAACTGGAACGGTGACGGTAAGGGTAAGGGAGTTTGAGGTGCCTCCTCCTGGGGTTGGATTAGTGACGGTGATCGAGGATGTTCCCGAGGAAGCGATGTCTGCGGCGAGGATGGTGGCCGAGATTTGGGTGGAAGAAGCAAAGGTTGTTGCTCGGGGCGAGCCGTTGATATTGACCACCGAGTTAGAGACGAAGTTGGTTCCGGTGACCGTGAGGGTGAAGTTTGATCCTCCGGCAGTGGTCGAGGTCGGAGAAATAGCTGAGATGGTGGGGACGGGGTTGTTCACCGTAATCGCGTTACTTAAAGCCGAAGTTATACCAGGCGATGTCGCACAGATTTTAATACTTTCGCCATAAGAGTAGCGCATAGCTGTATACGCAATTATTCCAGAGGAAACGGTAGAGGTGCTGGCCGATGGCGTAGAAGTCAACGCGCCCGTGCCATTGGTTCCAGCACAAGTTTGTGTGGATAGTTTAGGAATGAGAGTGACGGTCGAGGCGTTATCCGCGGTTTCGATGTTACCAAATTGGTCCTCGATAGCTACCGTGGGTTTAGTCGAGAAATCGGTATCGACCGTAGCTGAAGTGGAAGGCTGTACGGTGAAAGCCACTTGGCTTTTAACTCCGGGAACCTCGGTTAAAGTTCCGAAGTTGGTCGAGCTCGTTATGTTGTTGATGACCGATGTTCCGCTTTTGGTGATATTGCCGGTGGCAAGCGGAGTGCCGGCCGACGGTCGCACTCGAATCCCCGACCAGGTAATAATGTTGCGGCACCCGCCGGACGAGACGCGTGTTATGTTGATCGTTATAGTTGTTTGTGTGGGAGTAACGGTTTGCGAAGCGGCGGCGTTTATAAGCAGAGGTCTTGCTCCGGTGCAGTTTCCGGCAGAATTGGTTCTGGTAGCGGTAACGCTATTGGTAGTCGTGCTAAAAATAAATCCTGACGGCGCGTTTAAAATTATCGTTCCCGTTCCGATATCGGCGCTCGCCCCTTCCGTTATGGCTGGACCGGTCAGCGTGGTAAACGTTCCTCCGGTTGTATCGGCCGAAATGGCCGAACCACCAGTGGCCGGAGTTGCTGTCGCCGCAGCTAACGCCGTGGACGCAAGTGAAAAAACTACCGCGATAACGGCGATGATTGGTATCGATATTCTTGAGGATAAACGAGGTGCAGACATAGGATATTAATTTAGCTATTAAGCCTGATAATCTCGTATGTCAGCAATGTGGCAAATGGAACCCATAAGGCGTAAGGAAGGATTAGGTAAGCGACCTTTTTCCCGACGGAACGTACTCCGTCTAAAAGAAGTAAAACCGTCGCTTCTAAAATCATCATCTCTCCGAAAGAGGCGGCAAGATTGTGTACGCCAAAAAACAGATAACTCCAGCCCACATTAAGTAGACCGTTTAAGATAAATAAGCCGATTAGATATTTGCGTCTATTGTTCCGCTTTTTCTCCCAGGTTAAAACGGCGGCCCAGGCGAAGAGAACAAAGATAACGCTCCAAACAACGCTAATTACCCACCCCGGAGGAGTCCAGGACGGGAGAAGAAGCGACTTGTACCAAAGCATTCCTCCTTCCGTAATCCAACTTCCAGCAACAGCTACCAGCAAAACCAAAAAAGGTATAACGACGTAGCTTAGTTTCACTATTTAATTATAGCACCTTCCATCTGTGGAAAACTTTCCTCCCGTTGACGAAGCTGCTTAGCGAGCAGGTAGAAAATAAGAAAAGTCAGCGCATCCGAGAGCAAACAGTACTGGCAGAAGGCGCGCAGCTCGGCGGCCTGGATGTAAATTAGGTATAGCGAAAAAAGCGAAGCTAGGCCGGAGATCGCTGCCAGCGCGATTATAACCGGACGCCGTTTTTCGTGGAAAAAATAAAAAGCCAAACCGGAGAGCATGGCTAGGTAAAAAGCCAGTCCCAAGAGCGCGACCGGAATGCCGAAAATCGAGGAAAAAGCGCTGGTCGTCACCAAGTTGCATTTAGAGATCGCGGCGCAGACCAAAGCCGATCCGTCGTAGTGCGCCTCGGTCAGGTACGCCATATCGACCAATCCCAAGAAAGAAGCGATGAATAAAACTTCGGCCGTCCTTTTAAATTTCAGATTTTTAAGCATATGCGAAAAACATATCTAAAATACCAGAAGCGGCGGGGAGCGGCAACAGTAGCTTATTTTCTAGAAACCGCCGGACTGCCTTTCACATAAAAGCGCCATCGCCGCGAACTCCAATAATGGCCGGCGTAATCGATGCCGATCCTTTTCGCGCGCACAATGTCTTTCTGGTCGATTTTCTCGCCGCGGTCCTCAAGCCACAGCCTATCGGAAGAGGTGATATCCTCGCCGTGGAACGACTTATCGAGTCGGAGATAACGGCAAAGCTTCCCCGGACCGCTAGCACTCTTTCCTTCCTCCGGAACTTCCAAAGCGCGAAGCAAGACGCACTGCGGCTCGTTCTTCCCGCCGGTCACGATATTCATCTGCCAATGCATGCCGTAAACGAGATAAACGTAAGCTCTTCCGCCGCGCTGATACATCACTTTGTTGCGCGGAGTGATTCTGCCGCCGAAAGAGTGGGCGGCGCGGTCTTTCGGTCCGGCATAAACCTCGACCTCGACGATCCGGCCGGATATCTTCTTCCCTCCGATCCTCCGCACCACAAATTTCCCAAGGAGGTTTTCAGCGATTTTGACCGACCGTCCGCCATAAGCCTTGTCCTTGCCCGGACGCACAAAAAAAGAGCGGCTCAAGCGCTTCCTTTTTATGGCTTTGGCATTTTTAAAATCTGCGCGCTTCATATTGAAAAATCGTCGGAGAAGAGCAGAACTTGGGCTGATTTTCGCGGTAAAAGAAGCTGATTATAAATCGCGCAAACGCGCCATCAGCCCATCTATCTGCGCATGAAATTCTTCGATGGATCCATTGTTATCAAGGACATATTTAGCGTCACTCATAACCTCGCGAATTTTTTGCTCAGGCTCCTGCTGCGATTCGTGGACGAAAGCGTCCCATGTCTTAGCGCGATCATCGGCGTTCTCCGACCGTTGCGTAATCCTTTCGTAGCGCGTGCGCGCGTCGGCATCGATAGCCACAACCACAAAATTGGATAATTCTTTCAAGTATTCTATGTCGCTCAAACGGCGGATACCTTCCGCCACGATTAAGGACGCCGTCGCGCCAGATAAATCTTGGGAAATTGCCTTAGACATCACATTGTCTCCGAACAGCTGCCGCACTGCGGTGGAAAGTTTTTGGAGATTTTCCCGGGTCGTTTCCAAATGAAGCCGGGACAAAATGTCACGCAGCATACTGGAAAATTTATACGGTTCCGCGCCGTATTTCTCGACCAGATAATCGGTGGCGGTTGTCTTTCCAGAGGCTATTTCTCCCACCAAACCAATAATGAGGGATCGTTTACTGCCGGTCATAAGTCTCGACGGAGTCGTCAAAATATTCGCACGAAATACCGACCTCCTTAAATAACCGCTCGCTCTCTTCGCCCGCGTGGTATTTTTTTTCGCAAACAACGCGCGTGATTCCGGAATTGATAATTATCTTCGCGCAGGTGGAGCACGGCGTCATTTTGCAATACAACGTAGCTCCGTCGATAGCTATGCCTATCTTTGCCGCTTGAGCGATGGCGTTCTGTTCAGCGTGGGTCGTCCGCGTGCAATGCTGCGTTACGCTTCCGTCCTCGTGAACCATCTTTTCCATTTTATGGCCGACCTCGTCGCAATGAGGTAGCCCTTTTGGAGATCCGACATAACCGGTAACCAGTATCTGTTTTTCTTTGGTGATCACGCATCCGGAACGGCCTCGGTCGCACGTGGCACGGCTGGCAACTGCGCGAGTGATTTCCATAAAATACTCGTCCCACGAAGGGCGCTGATGCGTGTCCATAATGCCTAAAAGGGTATCACAACTCCTCGGTGTTTCAAGCCGGTAACGAACTGCCGCGCTGCAAGCGGTGCGGTAGTTCGTTATAGCTCGGTTTCTCCGTCCTGGCCGGACTCCAATTCGGATTTTAATTTCTGGAACTCATTTTCCGCCTCCTTCAGCTCGCTGCGACAGAATTTGATAAGCTCCACCCCTTCTTTAAACTTTTGCAGTCCGCTCTCCACGTCGACTTGGCCGGAGTTAAGCTCCGTCACTATTTTTTCCAGATTTTTAATCGCTTCCTCCAATTTTATTTTTTCAGTGTTAGCCATTTTTTTATTTTTCAATCTTAGTCACTTTGGTTTCCGCCCGACCCCTGCTGAACCTGATCTTCAATTCGTCTCCGATTTTAACATCCCCCGCGTCTTTTACAACTTTGCCGGACGCGGTGTACGCCAAGCTGTACCCTCTTTCCAAGACCGCCTCGGGGTTAAGCGGAGAAAGCGCGGCCTGCAGCACCTCCAGCCTCTTGGTTTCGTCGGCCAATAAAACGGCGATCCGGTTGCCGGCTTTTTCCGCCGCCGCTGCGACCGCGTTCTTCCAAAGCAGGGTTTGGCGTTCGTAAAGGTGGAACGAGTCGGAAAATTTCCGGGATAGCTCGTCGAAACGGGTAAAAATCCTTCCCAGCCCGCGGTGCATCTCGGAAGAAAGGCGGGAAATGGCGAAAGATATTTTGTCCAGGGAACGCTGGAAAGCCTCAGCGATGTGTTCAGCTTGCCGCTGCGCCTGGATGCCGTTCTCGCTGATAATCGCCTCAATTCGGCGGGCCATAATCTCTCCGCTTTCGTCAATCATGCGGAGCGTTTCCTCGCGCTGTCTCGTCAGGAACTGAGCGACGGCGGTCGGAGTCGAAAAGCTGCGGTCGGCGACCAGGTCGGCAATGCTTTCGTCTTTTTCATGTCCGATGCCGGTGATGAGTGGCAGGCGCGAAGCGACGATCGCCTCGGCGATTTTTTCCGAGTTAAATGTTTTTAAATTTTCCGCACCTCCGCCTCCTCTTATTAAAACCAACAAGTCCAATTCTGGGCGGTTTTGGTTTAGCCAGCGAATCGCGGAAACGATGGAGTTTTCCGCATAATCCCCCTCGACTCTCACGTCGCGCAGGAAAACGCGGAAGCCGTAGTTGCCTAGGTTTTTTTTGAAATCGGTCACGGCCGCTCCGGCTTCAGAGGTGATGAGTCCGATATTACGAACCAAGGCCGGTACCGGACGCTTGCGGGCTTGGTCAAAATAGCCTTTAGCTTCCAGCTTCTTCTTCAGAGCTTCGAGAGCTTTAAGCCAGGCTCCCTCGCCTACCGGTTCGACGGCCGAAATCTCCAAACGGAAAAATCCGCTGCGGTGGATGTTCGGCCAGCCGGCCACGATCACCTCGGCGCCGGTTTCCAAAAGGTGCGAAAAATATTCCAGATTGCGGCTGCCGATAAAACACTGGATAGTGGCCTCCGCCGCTTCGTGATTCGTATCTTTCAAAGTGAAAAAAGCGAAGCCGGCGCGACGATTTATCTCTCCCAGCTCTCCGCGAACTTTTACCAGCCGCAAAGAGCGCAGGGCGGTGTTGGCGGCGGCGATGAACTCGCCAACCATAAGCACTTTTTCTTCGGTGTCCTGCACTTTTGCCTTGGTTGGATCGTCTTCCGAGATGTCCTGCGTTCCTTCATTTAAGAGGCGCAGCACGTCTTCTCCGTACTTAGAAATCTTGCTTTCCCCCCAGCCTTTCACTTCTTTTAAATCGCTTAAAGTGGACGGCTTGGCCGCAGCGGTGGTCTCTAGAGTCGCGTTAGTGAAAACGCGGTACAGCTCGACTCCCTCGAGCGCGGCTTGTTGCCTGCGCCATTCACGCAGTTTTTCCAACACCCTTCCTTCTCCAAAAAGCGAAGAGTTTTCCATCGCGCTAGAAGCCCAGCTTCTCGTTGACGAAAATCATGGTCACCTTCCGGTTCGGCATAATCTCCCTCTCAAAAACCAGCCAGCGGGCTATGACGCTGCCCTGAGCTCCGGTGCTCTTCATCCTCTTATCCTCCAGCGGGAAGACGTAAGTCTTAACCCGGTCGAAAGCCGCGTTTAGATCGCCGACAATTTTCTGGGTGCCGACCACCCAAATGACGTTGGGGCTGGTAAAGGCGTAGGACGGAATTTGGCTACCGCTGGCGCTGGCCACCAAAATCTCGCCGTCCTTAGTCACGGCGTGCACGCTGCCCAAAAAATAGTCAGCGAGAACGCTACGCTTTCTGAGTTCGTTCTGCTTCTCGGGATCGGTTTCGGCGACTATCTCGTCTTTCAGGTTCTTCCACGGATGGTTTTTCGAAACGAGCAAGTCGCTAAAGCCAATCTCGTTCAAGGTCGTCGAGCCTCCGGTCATAACCGAAGCTCCGGCGGGAATCATACCTTTGATCTTTTCCAAGGCCTCCTCCTTGGTATTGACCAGAAGAGCCTCGATATTCCGCCCTTTCAAGGCGTTGATGGTCTCCTGGACAGTTTCTGAATTTGCTAACTGATCGTAATTCATTTTTAGTTCTTGTTTTTACTTATTCGCCCATTTTTTAATCTCCTCATAAGAGGCCTCGCCGCAAAGCCACTCATTGGTTTCGGTATTATAGAGGAAAGGGACCCCGCCGCAAAATCCGCGGTCGTATTCCTGCATCTTGGCGGCGTTTTCTTCGTTGTGCCAGACCTCGTAAGACTCCGCCTTGGCGCCGGTTTCCTTCTCCAGCCGCTCCAAAAGAGGTTTGATTTTCAGGCAGTGCGGGCATTCTTCCCCGTAAAACTCCAGCAAGTTGGACATTTATTTGTTGATATATTTAGCGACTCTTTAATTATAACCTGATATTAAAAACCGGCCGAGCGGGCCGCCTCACTTGGCTCGCGCGAACCGGTTTCTAATTACTGTTAGGTCCCGTCCAGCTCTTTCCCGGCTAGTAACCAGGTGGGTGGGCTCAACTCCAGCCCTCAGGCCGAAGCGCTATTACCCTCCCGTGAGCTAACTATTTGATCCGGAAATAGTGGACGGGACACATACATTATACACCTGAAAAATTAAATCCTAAATTCAAAATCCCAAGCAAACTATATATTGACGAAATTAACGCAAAGCTAAAAGATAAAGCGAAAAATAGCATCTTTACACTTTGCGCTTTTCGCTTTGCGCTAGAACATTATCTCCTCTTCGGCGCGACGATAAGCGTGGATTTCCTTTTTAGAGAACCAGAGGTTAAGTTCGTTCTTGGCCTCAGACGGATTGCCGGAAGCATGAACAATATTGTGGACTGATCGCTTTTCCAAATTCGCGAGAACGGCCGAATCCACGGAATAATCTCCGCGTATCGTTCCCATCTCCGCCTTAGCCGGCAAAGTGTTCCCCACTATCTTGCGCACCATATCGATGGCGTGTACCCCCTCTATCGCCACGGCGACAACCGGTCCCGACATCCAGTATTCGAAAAGCCACTCTCTAACCATCTTACCGATCTTTAACGGATCGGTAGTTCTGACATATTTATTGGGATCGAGTTTGTTTTTGACATAATCCTCCAGGCTTTTATTACCAAGAATCTCCAACCATTCCTGACTCTTCGGCAGATGCTGATCAACGGTCTTGCGATCGGCTTGAATCATTTTCATTCCGATAACTTTCAGACCCCTTTGTTCGACGCGACGGACGATTTCGCCGACTAATCCCCTTTTTACTCCATCCGGCTTTACTATTAATACTGTTCTTTCTTCTTTTACTTTCATTTTTTTGTTTTTTTTATTTTTTGATTCCGAGTCGTATCGAAGAGTTTCTTCCGAGCTTGTCCATGAATTTGTCCCGAGCAAGGTCGAGGGGTCACCCCTCTTTTTTGATCGCCAGATGCAGCTCGTCCAATTGTCCGGGACCAACTTCCGACGGCGCCTCCATCATTGGATCGCGACCGTCTCCGGTCTTCGGAAAAGCGATGACCTCGCGAATATTTGGTTCGTTCTCGACGATCATCACGAAGCGGTCGACTCCGGGAGCGATGCCGCCGTGCGGCGGAACGCCGTAGCTAAAAGCCTGGAGCAAATGGCCGAACTTAGCTTTGACATCTTCGGGCTTGTTTCCCATCGCTTCAAAAACCGCCGCCAGAAGTTCGGCGTCATGGGTGCGGATCGAGCCGCCGCCGATCTCGTAGCCGTTTAGCACGAAGTCGTACTGTTTGGCCTTGATGGATGCCGGATCGGACTTGAACTTCTCCCAAAACTCGGCTGCGTCCTTCACTTTCGGCCGAGTGAACGGATGGTGCACCGCGTCCCAGCGCTTTTCCGTCTCCTTCCACTCGAACATCGGGAAGTCGGTGACAAACAGGAATGCCAGTTCGTCTGGATCGTCTTTATTATCCCGCACATCCGGCTTGTCGCTGCCGTACTTGCTCATCGCCTCGTCGTAGCTCATGCGCGGAATCCGTCCGCTCTCGTCCAGACGCAGCTTCTTGTTCGGGTAAAGCTCGCGAACCAGATTTAGATAAAGCTCTTCGATCAGTCCCGTCACATCCTCCTCGTCGACGAAGCTCATCTCGATGTCGAGCTGGGTGAACTCGGGTTGCCGGTCGCCGCGCGTATCCTCGTCGCGGAAGCAGCGAGTGATCTGAAAATATCTCTCCATGCCCGCAACCATCAGAAGCTGCTTATACTGCTGCGGCGACTGCGGCAGAGCGTAAAACTTCCCGGCATAGAGGCGGGAGGGCACGAGGTAATCGCGCGCTCCTTCCGGTGTAGATTTGGAAAGGATCGGCGTTTCCACCTCGGCGAAGCCCTGCTGGCTTAAGTAATCCCGCATATATTTGGTTATGAGATGGCGGTGCCGGATATTCTTCTGCAGGCGGGCGCGGCGCAAATCGAGGTAGCGGTGCTTCATCCGAATCTCCTCGTCTATCTCATATCCGTCCCCACCGATAGGAAACGGCAGTGCCTCGGACTTGGAAAGAACCTCTATTTCTTTGACCGCCACTTCCAGCTGTCCGGTCGTTAAATTAGGGTTCTCGGTCCCATTGGGCCGGTTTCTGACCTCCCCTTTTATTTTTACTACCCATTCCGGCCGCAGCGTCTCGGCCAACTCGTAAGCCGCGCCAGAGGAAGGCGCCAGAACCAGTTGAACCAATCCCGCGCGGTCGCGCAAGTCGAAGAAGATTATCTTCCCGTGGTCCCTCCGGCTGTCGATCCACCCGGCCAGCTCGACCCCCTCTCCTTTCTTGTCCAAAATCTCGCTCGTCAAAATTCTCACGTTTGTAAGTGTAGACCGGCGGGGGCAAAAAGTGAAGACTAACCCCCGGGCGTTCTGGCGGAGAAGACGTGGAGTATTCCGGAGTCGAGAAAAACGCGGATCGTGCCCGACAAGTCGGTCCGATAGACGCTGCCGTAAAGCCCAAGCCTTCCCAAGGCCTCCGCCGCCGGATGCCCGTAGGAATTGGCGCCGACCTCGATGACCGATAGTCTGGGGCGCACCGCCGCCAAAAAATTTCCGGTCGAAGAGAACCTCGATCCGTGGTGCGAAACTTTCAGCACGTCGACCGCGGAACCGATCTCGGCCGCGACTTTTGTTTCCAACTCGGGCGGAGCGTCGCTCATAAAAAGGAAGCTCCGCCCGAAACCTTTCAACAGGAAGGTTATCACCCGCCCGTTTTCATCCGAAACAGTTGGCCTTAAATTAGGCAGCGGCGAAAGTATTTTAATTTCCGATTCTCCGATGCGCAGCCGGTCTCCGGACGTAAGCGCAACCAAACGCACGCCGCGCTTGTCCAACTCTTCTTTAAGGAGCGCCCACTCCGGCGGATTGTCTATGCATCCATTATAGGCGAAGACACTGATCTCATACCTCTCGACGACTTCTTTCAGCCCGCCAAGATGGTCGACCTGACAGTGGGTAAGCAGCATCAGGTCGATCCGCCTTTCAGCCGGACCCAAGGCCCGTCCCAGCTCCGCCCCAAGGCGCCCGGCCCGGCCGCCGTCTATCAATATCTTCGCTCCGTTGTTCCAGGAGATAAGCTCGCTGTCGCCTTCGCCTACGTCGAAAAAATAAACCTCCAGGTCGGGGCGCGGCGCGAGGCACCAAAGAAGCAGAGCCAAGTCACAGCAAAGCGCCGCCAAAAAAATTAATAACAGCTTCCTCATATCCGATAAGAAGGGAGAGCGGCCAGGAGACAACCAAGCCGAGCGGCGAAGAAACTAATCCGGCGAGAGCGGTCAAGAAAGTCAGAAGCATCGTGATAGGAATAGCTGGAAGAACGGCGATATTCGATATAACCGCCCAGGGTGAGAACTGCCGGAAGAAGATTAAAACCAGCGGCGAGACGGCCAGCTCGGCTGCTATGGTTTGGACGGCCACTTCTTTCCAGCCGACCCACGTTTCTTTAGTCGCGCGGAAAACCCTGTTCAGCCGCGATTTCAACGCCGGCTCCAGATAAACCAATCCCAACAGTGCGGCGAAGGAAAGCTCGAAGCCGCGGTCGAAAAGAAGGATTTTGGGATCAACGAGGACCATGAAAAAGGCTGTCCAAATTATCGGAAATTTCACGTCGGTGACGCGCCCGCTGTTTTTCATTATCAGCGCGATAAACCCCATGATCCCCGCGCGGACAAGCGAGGCGGAGGCACCAGTCATAACGATGAAAGAAAAAATTCCTAGCGAAGCAACGATCAGTCGCCAACCGCGATGCAAGATAAAAAAGCCAATGACAGCCGAAAAATAAATGCTGAGGACGGCGACGTTGTATCCGGAGAGAGCGGCAATGTGCGCCAAGCCGCTTTTATTTATCCGCTGGACGAACTCCTTGCTAAAATCGCTCTTGTCGCCCAAGAGAACTCCCAGCGCCAGTGCAGACTTGTCGGCCGGGAGCGCTTTTTTGATCGACACGCTAAGCGAGTCTTTCAGCTGGAAAAGCGCGGACGCAAAGGGATTTACCCTGGTGTGGCCGATAATTTTTGCCTCGACCGGCGACACAAAAGAAACCCTTCCTCCGCCCGCGCTTGCCAGAACCCCTGTTGCTTCCACAATATCGCCGTACTCCGGGGAGATAGCCGAAAAAGTCGGCACCTCGACCGACTCGCGCACCCCTTTGGCGGCGATAGTCAGCCGGCGCAAACTTCCCGCCTCCTCCGCCTTCAAGACCATTCCGACCACTCTCGTTCCGCTTCCCAAAACCAAATTGCCTCTATCCCAACTAAGGCGAAAAGCACAGTAAAACACTCCGGCAAAAATCGCCGCAGAAATTAATATTATTTTCCGCCAATCCGCTCTCCTCCACAAGAAAAACGCGCCTGTAGCTAAGACGGCTGCAAGTATTATCAGGAGACCAGCGCCAGCTTCCGACAAACCGACGCCGATCAGGAAAGACAACGCCAAAACAACCGCATCATTGGCGCGCATACATTAATAATAAGCAACAAACTCTCAAGTCTCCGAGACGGAGTTATCAACTTTTACTAAACACTCCGGCCTGATCAGGTCGGAGTGTTTAGTGGCTAGGGATTATAAATTAGAGGCTTGGAGTGCGGGTTAGTGAACGACTAATCATCAACGAACACGCTTGTCGTCCGTTAGTCGCTAATCGCTGATCACCAGTCACTAAACAATCACTCCTCCTCCGATCATCTCCCCGCGCGCGGTATAGAAAACGGCGGATTGGCCGGGGGCGATAAAGCTCTGCGGAGAGTTAAAAATCAAAACAGCGCCACCTTCTTTTTTTCTGATCTCCGCGGGGCGCAGCTCCTGGCGGTAGCGCGTGCGCACCAGCGCCGAGAACTTCTCCTTTTCCGCATAATTCCGATCGATGAAGTTGACTTCAACCAACTCTAATTCTTTAGAAAGCGC
Source organism: Candidatus Colwelliibacteriota bacterium (assembly GCA_027448785.1). Taxonomy (GTDB): domain Bacteria; phylum Patescibacteriota; class Minisyncoccia; order UBA6257; family Colwellbacteraceae; genus JACWAO01. The sequence continues at coordinate 12,944 of DAIDMW010000008.1, forward strand.
GATAGGATCGACAGCCTCCTCCACCACCGTTATCTCGTTGGAGTCGGCGTTCTTGCCAGCGACGTAGTAAGGCCTCTGACCTGATATGGCCAGGCCGTGCCGCTGGCCGATCGTATAAAACTGCACGCCGCGATGCGACCCAATCCTCTCGCCTTTGGCGTTCACCACTGCTCCGGCTCTTTCCGGAAGATAAGCGCCTAAAAAATCGTCCAAAGATACCTGACCCAAGAAACAAATCCCCTGGGAATCTTTTTTGGCCGCGGTCGGCAACTTATTTTTGGCCGCGATTTTCCGCACCTGCGGCTTGGTTAGCCGGCCCAGAGGGAAAAGCGAGTGCCGCAGCTGGTCCTGGGTCAGCGTCCACAGGAAATACGATTGGTCCTTGTTCTTGTCTTTAGCCGCCCAGAGCTGCGCCCCATTTACAGCCTCCGTTTTATAAACATAATGCCCGGTGGCGACATAATCGGCGCCAAGCTCCAACGCTCTTTCCAAGAATAAGCCGAACTTCACCTCCTTGTTGCACATCACGTCGGGATTGGGCGTCAAGCCACGACGATAGCCGTCGATCATATAATCCACCACCGCCTCCTTATACTCTTTTTCCAAATTAAAAACATAGAATGGTATGTCTAAAACGCCGGCGACGCGTCGCGCATCTTCGGCCTCCTTTTCGTCGCAGCCTCCCTGGTTCCAGCAGCGCAGATGCACCCCAACGACCTCATACCCCTCTTTTTGCAGGAGTAGGGCCGCAACGGAAGAATCGACTCCGCCCGACAGCCCGACAAAAACTTTCTTTCTCTTTTTCAGCGCTTTCAGCCTCATCGGCGGAAATTGTAATAAAACGAACGGCTGTGCGCAAATCCGGAATATCTCATTGCGTTTTTGACAGGCAAACGACCGCTGCTAGACTTAAAGAGATGAGGGTTATTGCGGTTCTTTCCCTTTTTATCCTGCTTTCTCTTCTACTAGCGGTAGTCTTGCTGCCGATCTTCGGGGACTGTCAGGCCTATCGGTGCATGGTTGCCGCCGTAAAAAACCTTCCTTTTCCGAACAGCGGCTCGCCGATCGCCGCGGCCGGCCTCTACCTCAACGCGGTGCTTAACGCCGGATCAGCCTTTTTCTCGGCAGACCGGCTGTTCGCATTTTTACTGTGCTTAGCCTTCCTCGCTTTTGCTGCGGAGCTTAAAGCGCGGCTTCTATGCCGCCGCACGAAACTGCGTGGTGCAAGCGACTCCGCAAAAGAAGCGAATGAAAGCGTTTTCGCTTGGCTGGCGTTGCACGAAAACAGTCCGACCCGGAACTGGGCTTAATCACCGGATGCCCGTTCTTTCTGTCGGAGGAGCGTAATCCGGCAGCAACTAAATCCAACTCCATCGTGTTAATACAACACCTGACAGGTTTCGGCTTACCACTGGTAACTGTTTCCGCGCTGATCGATAGCTTCAACCCGTGCGCCTTCTCGATCATTTTCATCAGTCTCGCCTTCTTAGTCGGTCTCGGTAAAGACAATAAAACCGTGCTGCGTCTGGAGGCTGGCTATGTCGCCGGCATCTTCGCCGCTTACCTCCTTATCGGCTTAGGTTTGCTGCAAGCCATGTCGGTACTGGAAGCGCCGCGCTTTATGGTGAAAATAGGAGCGGCGCTGCTCATCGCCGTGGGCCTAAACGGACTTCTTTCACGCTGCCTGCCGTCGCTTTCCTTCAATCCCAAACCGCTTGCCCGAATTCGCTCCCGACTAGCTTCCTTAATTGAACGAAGCACGGTTTTTTCCTTCGCGGCCTTGGGCGGACTTGTCGGGCTGGCAGAGTTTCCCTGCAGCGGCGGGCCGTACTTGATGATCCTAGGCCTGCTACATGACCAAAACACCTTTTGGACCGGATTCGGATATTTGCTTTGGTACAACCTGGTGTTCGTCTTTCCCCTTCTGTTTATAGCGGCGGCTTCCGCGAATAGGCGGATGATCGAAAAAATAAGAAAATGGGAAAAATCTGAAAATCGGCTGCTGAAAGCCGCCGACAGCCTTCTCATGGTCGCGTTGGGATTAATAATTTTCTTCTTCTAAAATGAAAGAAATAAACAACATTCAATCTTTAATCAAGGAAATCGAGAACGCCAAAGCATCGGGCCTCGTCGATTTATCGACCGAGGAGGACTTAAGCTTGGCGGTAATGAATCTTGCAAGCCTCGAAGAGCACCTCTTCCTTACCGCGTGCAAAACAGGGAAAGAAAGGTATTTTGATCTGCTGGACGAGGTGCGGCAATCGCGCCAGAAACTCTTGGGCAAGCTGGTCGATCGTCACGAAGGCGAGACCTGGTGCATCAGCAAGCACTTGCTGGCCACGGCGATGCGCCTCATCGAGGTCGGCACGAAGCTGCGTTCGCAGGGGAAAAACGAAGAAGCAAAAGAAGTCTTCGATAAGGCTTACAACTTCTACTCAATCTTCTGGGCACTGCGCCTGAAACTCATCAGCCTTCCGAAAATAAAAGAAACAGCTAATAAAGAAAAGCCGTGGACGCTTAAAGACTTGGTCGAAAAACTAGTTGATTGCTGCGATGAATAAAAAAATACTCATTTCCGTTTTTGCCGCGGCGCTATTTGTCGGAGGCATCAGCATAATCGAGCTCAACCGCCGTGTTCCGCAGGAGCCTGGCTCTGCCGCCATCGAGAATCTGGTGGCCTGCCTTAAAAAAAGCGGCGCCGTATTTTACGGAGCCGGCTGGTGCTCCCACTGCGCAAACCAGAAAAGCGAATTTGGAGCATACGCCGCCGAGCTGCCGTACGTCGACTGCCCTGCCGATCCGCACGTTTGCCTGCAATTAAACATCAACGCTTACCCGACCTGGGTGATGCCCGATGGGCAGAGATTAGTCGGGGAACAGTCCCTTTCCAACCTGGCCAAAGCGAGCGGATGCAGGCTTCAATAAAACGCAGAACTAAAAGCGCAGAAATAAGCGCAAAACTAAAAGCTAAAAGCGAAAAACAATAACGTAGTTCTTTTAACTTTTGCGCTTTAAGCTTTGCGTTTCCTAAATCCTAAACAAATCACAAATAACAAATCATAAATTCGAAACGCGTTCGGTTTGTGATTTAAAATTTGTAATTTCGAATTTGTTTCGGATTTCGATATTCGGATTTTAAAAGCGCAAAGTGAAAAGGTAAATGAGAAAAGAACCGACCGACCGTTAGTCGCCTGTTTTTTGCGCTTTGCGCTTTAAATTTCGCGCTTTTTATGCCTTTTCCACCCTTTCTACGTACTCTCCGGTCTGGGTATTGATGCGGATGATGTCATCTTGATTGATGAAAAGCGGCGCGTTCACCGTGGCTCCGCCATCGATAGTCACGATTTTGGTTCCGCCTTGCGCCGTATTGCCGCGGATAGCCGGAGGTGCTTCCACGACTCTGTACTCCGCTTTGATCGGCAGCTCGACATTCAAAATTTTTTCCTCGCCTCCCTGCACGAGCTTGATGGCGGTCACTTCCATATTCGGCTTGAGGTATATTTCCGACTCGCCCAACACCTCTTCCTTAAGCGCGAAGCGATTCTTTGGATTCCCGACCTCGTCGAACCAGATCTCGCCGCGCCCTTTGTATAGGAAGCGCGCCGGCATTTTCTCTATCTCCGCCTCCGGAAACTCGTCGGCCGGCTTGAAGTTGCGTTCGAAAACGCGGCCGCTGCGCAGATTCCTGACCCGCGTCTGGATGCTGGATCCGCCGCGCCCGATGTGCTGATGAGAAACGGACATTACTACGTACGGATCGCCATCGATCATTATCAGGCTGCCGTTTTTTAGATCATTGATTGTCAACATGGTTGTTTGGTAATTGGTATTTCACCCGCCGTCCAGCGGATTAGCGTTTTGCTAGTATTTAGAATTTATAATTTCGAATTGGGATTTAATCTTGGTCCGGGGGCTTGGCGCCGGTGGAAGCCGGCGGCTCTTCGCCTTCGTCTGCCGGAAGAACTTCGGACAACGCTTCGCGTAGTTCCTCAAAGTTTATCGCCCGCTTTGTCTTGTCGCGGCGCAGGGGCACCGGCTGCGGATTCTGCGCCAGTATTTCCAAAGATTGTTCTTCTCGTCGGCCGGCGCGCTCTTCAACCACGCTTTTTCCCGCCATCCACTCGGTGCTGATCTTCTTATCCACGAGATCTTTCGGAGTTCCGTAATGCAGACGGTTGTTTTCTATTATCTCTTTAGTGTAGTTATCCTGCCTGACGATGTTCGGCGGCAAAGATTCGGCGGAAAACGGCCGGGAGGCGATGCCGTCGATCATCAGCTTTACGTAAATATTATGCTGCGGGAGATTGACCAGATCGGCGGCCATAAACTCCGGAGAAAACTCGCTTTCCAGAAACTCCGCGTCGGCGGCTCCCACTCGGAAGATAACGAATGTGCCGACGTTTCCCATAACGGCATCCCTGACGCTCTCGTCCAGCTGAGCTATATACTGATGGGCGAGAATCAAGCTCAACCGGTACTTGCGTGCCTCGGAAAGAATGTTGACGAACGATTCGGTGGAAAAATTCTGGAACTCGTCGATGTAAAGGTAAAAATCGCGGCGTTCCCGCTCCGGCGTGTCGACGCGACTCATGGCCGCGAGCTGCATCTTAGTAATCATCATCGCTCCCAAAAGAGCCGAGTTGTCCTCGCCGATCCTGCCTTTCGAAAGGTTTAGTATGAAAATCTTTCCCTCGTCCATCATCTTCCGAATGTCGAAGGTCGAGTGCGGCTGGCCGATGATGCGCCGAATTAAGGGGTTGGAAACGAACTGGCCGACCTTGTTTTGGATGGCGGCCGTCGCCTCGGACTCCAGTCGCTGGGTGTAGCGGGCGAATTCGTCGGTCCAAAAACTTTTCACCACAGGGTCGGTCAGGTGGGCAACCACTTCGCTACGGTAATCACGGTCGGAAAGCAAGCGCATTATCCCCAGCAGAGTCGAACCCGGGTACTCGAGAAGCGAAAGCAGCGAGTTGTTTAGAATATATTCCATTCGCGCCGACCAGACGTCTGGCCAAATTTTCTTGAAAACTCCCATAATGCTCGAAGCGATGATGTGGTAGTGCTCGTCTCGCACCTGCTCCAGGGGGTTGAATCCGAACGGAAAATCGGTGTCCGCCGGATTGAAGTAGACAACGTCGCCGATGCGGTTTTCTGGAATAAGAGCCAGGAGTTTTTCGGCAAAATCGCCGTGGGGGTCGACAACGCCGACGCCGTGCCCAGCCAGGATATCCTCGACCACCATGTTTTCCAAAAGAGTGGTCTTGCCGGACCCAGTCTTACCGATGACGTAAAAATGCCGGCGGCGGTCGTCGGTTTTCACTCCGAACTTGACCTTGCGGTTGCGGAAATTGGTTTGGGCGAAGGTAGTTATCTCCTCGTTCATTTGGTAACAGTGTAGCGCAAAAGAGCGCAAAGTGAAAAGCTAAAAGTGAAAAACACCGACCTACCGTTAGTCGTCTGTTCTTTTGCGCTTTGCGCTTTAAGTTTCGCGCTTATTTTATGCTTTTTTTATCCTGCTATCGGCAGATTCATAGGCGGCGTGCCTTTCTTGGCCTCGAGCTGCTTCAGGCGCGGAGCGGAAACGAAGGAGGCGGGCGGATGGAACAAGGTCGCCAGCTCTTCGGCGTTCAAAACCGAGTCCTGCAGCTTCAGCGCCTGGCCGATCTGCAGTTTCACCATTCTTTCGCGATAGGCTTGATAGAGTTTTTGTTTTCTCTCCAACAAACGCCACTGCTTGAAGGTGCGCCCGACCTTGGTACCGGACGTTAATGTTCCGTTTCCCGGGCGGAAGGCGTTCAGATGCTGGGTGTTGAAAACACGGAAGGAGCCGCTCAAAGCCGAGAGGTTGGCTTTGTTGAACCCCTCTTTCTTGTCTATATAAATGACGCGCACGATAGTTTCAAAGCCAACCTTGCTGATTTTGGTGGCGATCGCTTTCATCACGTCCTGCTCGTAGGGATTATAAAACTTCATGGCCGCTTCGGCTTTCTTTTCGGCGGCGCCCCAAGTCGGATAGACCGCCGGAGCCATAATCAGGTTTTTCATAAACATAAAGAGGTGCTGGAAAGGCCCGGGAGCCGCTGCCTTCGGCGGCTGTCCGGACATCTTTCCGATCTCCGCCTCTCCCTTCTTTTTCCAGTCGTCCCCCGCCGCTTTAATCAGGATCTGCACCCAGATTCTCTCCTCTCCTTTCAGGTTGGACATCGCCTCAATCAGGGTCGAGAGCGAATCGGTGCTCTTCTCTTCTTTCATCGCCTCGAACTCCGGGTAAGTCCTGACCGGAAAAAAGCTGTCGCGCGCCAGGATGTAGTCTTGGCCGAAGAGGTCGTACTGCTCGTTGGGAATGACCTCCGGCATCTCCTTCGCGTAATCATCCACCTCCTCGATCTCCACTTCGGGATACTGCGAAAAGAAAGACGACTCGATCAAGTTGCGGAACTTGGCGGGCGTCGTGATGTAGAACTTCACTCCACCTTCCGATCCGACGATCTCACATGACATCCAATCCTCGACCTTGCCTTCCTTGTAAACCTCGGCTTGCTTGATGCCGAAGCTATATGTCCCGTGCAGGCTGGTAAAAACCTGCTCCATCGACTTGGCCGACTTGAAGTTTTCGCGCGGTACGTGGATCTGCAGCGTCACCCATTTGATATTCTTCACGTACTTGCGGACCTTGTCGTGGATCCACCAGTCGTTGAAAATGACCGCTACGAAAATCAAAACCGCTAGGAACCACCCGAGGTTTATCAGGCTCAGGCCGGTCGCGGTTAAGGCGTTGACTACGGAGTTCATAGTCCAGGCTTAGGATTTTATGGTGTAGATTCCCCTTTTGACCAGAACGAAACGACGGTCGCGGATCAATTCGTTGTGCACGGTGGCTGCGGAGCGGCGGCCGACGCCGATGCGATTAACCTCTTTAGCGATCTCCTCGAAGTGCAGCGGCCGGCCGGCGCGCTGCAGGACCAGGTAGGTCTTGTCGCGGACGGTCTTGGGATTGATATGCAGCCACTCGCCGCTCCCCAGGTCGCCATACGGGCCGAGCATAAAGTCCTTGGAAATAAGCAGATAATTCACCACCAGCGGCTCAGGCAGTGCGAACTTCTTCCTCGCCTCTTCCAGGAAGGAATCGAAATTTTCCTTGGGGTGGGAGTGCAATCTGACAACCAGCTTCTTGGCCATCGTCTCGGCCCCGCGGTCGTTGTACCAGTAAGCGTGGGATGCGGAGGTCTCATACACGACCTGCGGGCCGTTAAGAACTTTCGACAGAAACCGCAGGTGGTTGCGGAAAATCTCCTCCTTCTGCTTTGCCTGCCACAAGCGGCGCAGGTCGGAAGCCAGCATGTCGTCGCGGCGCAAATTGCCCGCCCCGCTTAGATAAGCGCGGACCAGTTCTAGGAAAAGCCTGGCTTCTTCGATTTCTTCGAGATCAGCGCGGGCGGCATCCAGAGCCTTGGCCTCAATCTGCCTGACGCGTTCGCGGGTTAGATCTAAGTCGCTGCCAATCTCTTCCAGAGTGCGCAAATTCGGGCTCCGCAAACCGTAACGCTCGCGGAGAACTGTGGTCGATCGGTCGTCGCGGCCGTTAAGCGCCGCGCTCACCAGCTCTTCCACGTTTGGAAAGCTACTCACTCTTGACATATATCGATTTATACACTATTGGCGCTTCCGCGTCAAACGTATTCTCTTATTTTTTCTTTTTTTCGCGGTTGCTTAGCACTAGCAGCGGACTCGCTACGAAAATCGAAGAGTAAGTTCCGGCGATAACGCCGATGAGAAGCGTCAGGGCGAAGAATTTCAGGTTGGCCGGCCCCAAGAAATAAAGAGCCAACAGCACCAAAACCAGCGAGAAAGAGGTGTTAATCGAGCGGTGCATCGTCTCGTTGACGCTTTTGTTAACTATCTCCGGCAAGTTGATCTTGCTCGAAGTCTGCTTGGACAAATTCTCGCGGGTGCGGTCGAAAACCACGATCGTGTCGTGGACGGAAAATCCCATAACGACCAGCAGGGCGATGACGAAGTTGGAATCGATGGTCAGACCAAAGAAGTAGCCCAGAGCGGCATAAACTCCCGCCGGAATAACGACGTCGTGCACCAAGGTCAGCAGGGTGATGAAGCCGTACTTCCAGGAGCTGACCGGGCGCGAGACCATGCGGAAGGCGTAGGCGACGAAAAAGGAGATGCCGGCCAACACCAGGATGATCGCCTCAACCGCGCGCCGCGCCAAACTGGCGGAAACCGAGGGAGAGAGCGACCAGACGTCCAGGTTCTGCACGCCGCTGAACTTGCTCTCCAGAGCGCTTAGATAAACGGCGCGCTCGTTTTCATTGGTTTGCGGAAGGGTCACCGAGTAGTCGCCGGTGGCGGCGTCGTAGGCGACGATCGGGCTTTTGGCGCCGGCCGATTCCAGGACGCTTTTAATCGCGGCCGGAGTGCCGTTCGCCACCTTCAAATCCCAAAGGGTTCCTCCGGCGAAATCGACTCCCAGGCGGAAGCGGAAGACCGCGATGCTCGCCAAGCTTAACACCACCAGGATCAAGGCGATGGTGAGGAAAATGTTTTTTCTGCCGATGACGTTGATATTCATGTTACTTTCTTAAAAATACTTTCAATATCGTCCGCGTGACGAAGATGGCCGAGAACATGCTGATCAATACTCCGAGTCCCAGAGTGAAAGCGAAGCCGCGGACGAACTCAGAGGTGAAGACGTACAGGATGAGCGAGGTGATGATAGTGCTGATGTTCGAATCGCGGATGGACGGCCAAGCACGCTTGAACCCTTCCTCGATCGCGGCCTTGCGATTCGATCCCTTCCTTATCTCCTCGCGCGTGCGCTCGAAAATAAGAATGTTGGCGTCGACTGCCATGCCGATGGAAAGAATGAAGCCGGCGATGCCTGAAAGGGTCATGGTGAACATTGGCATTAGCTTGAAGATCGAGAGGGAGAAAACGATATAAATGATCAAAGCCAGATCGGCGAACAAACCAAATAGGCGGTAGTAGAGAATCATGAAAAGCAGGACCAATCCGGTTCCGATGAGCCCGGCGTATACGATGTTGCGCAAAGAATCGGCGGCAGCCGAAGCGCTTACCGTGCGCTGGTTGATTAGCGTGATAGGAGCGGCCAAGGCGCCGGCATTGAAGCGGGAGACGAGCTCCTGCGCCACGCTCTGCGTTATGCCACTGCCGGAAATCTGAGCCTGCCCGCCGCTGATCGCCTGATTAATGATCGGACAGCTGCCCTGTGGATCGTTCGGGAAGACGAAACTGCCGTCGACGAAGACGCATAGAGGCTTACCGACGTTCTCCGAGGTCACCTGCTGAAAAAGAGTCGCCCCCTGCGGATTAAGCTGGAAGTCGACGACCGGGCGGCCGAACTGGTCGAAATTCAAAGACGCGCTCGTGATGTAGCGCCCGGTGATATTGGTCGGCACGTAGGTGTACGTGCTCGAAGCGGTGGTGCTCGCCTCGGCCAAGCGGAAATCCAAAACCGGAGTGGCGCCGATCTGATCGACCGCCTGCTGCAAATTCTTTATTCCGGGCAGCTCGACCAGCAGTTCGTACTGGCCGTTGTTGTTGGCGATACTGACGTTCGGCTCAGAAACTCCGTAAAGGTTTATGCGACGCTCAATGACGTTCTGCAGCCCGGTCATGACCGAGCTGTAATCGCTCGGATTGACCTGGGACAAGTCCACCTTATAGACCAGCGTGGTACCGCCGGCGACATCCAGTCCCAGATGCCACGGCAGCACTCTCGCTCCCAATCCCTGCGGATAAACGAAAAAAGCTCCCAGCACTCCCAGCAGGATGATCAGCGACAAGATAATTAGATTGGCCTGAAAACTTTTCATTATTGGCTTTTCCGATATTCCGTATTCCGATTAATGCCAGTCCCCCCACCAGGATTCGAACCTGGGACCCACTGCTTAAAAGGCAGGTGCTCTACCAACTGAGCTATAGGGGGAGGAAGCTCGGTCCCAGCACCATTTCACTTTATTCGCCTTTCAGCGTTTTTTCAAGTTCTTCTAGGAGTTTTTTGGCTTTGGCGCTCAAGCGCCTCGGCGTTTCGATCTCCAAACGGATGATCAAATCTCCCGAAGGGGTCATGCCTTCGCCCCTGATCCTGATCTCGTTTGTCAGGACCGAACCCGGCTCGACACGGAACTTGATCGGGTTGCCGAGCAGGCCAGAAGTATGAATTTCCTTGCCTAGAAGGATATCGACGACATTCACCCGCAGCCGGCGATAAAGATCATTGCCTTCGCGCGTGAATTCGGAGCTGGGCTTGATTGCAACGCGCACGTACAGGTCGCCTGGGTCGGTGTTCCGTTCTCCGGCCTCGCCCATTCCCTTCACCTTGATGATCTGTCCGTTCTCCACGCCCGGGCGGATGTCGATGGCCACCTTTTTCTTGCCTAAGACGCGCCCCTCGCCGCGGCAACGTTCGCATATCTTATTAGGTATCTCGCCTGTCCCGCGACAGTATTTGCACGGGGCCACGCGGTTGAAGTTCCCAAAAAATGTGTTGTGCGATTCCCGGACCTCGCCGCGGCCGTCACAGTGGCTGCACTTGGTTTGGCCTGCTTTAACGTCGTAACCGTAACCGCCGCACGCCTCGCACTTCATCGGAGCCTGGTATTCCACCTCGAGTTTTTTCCCAGTCTTCGCCTCCTCCAAAGTTATCGCCACCGGCAACTCTAGATCGGAGCCGCGGCGATAACTTCGCCTTTTAGGCTTCACGCCCAAGCCCTCGAAAAAAGCGTCAAAAACGTCGCTTAAGTCACCCAAGTTTTCACCAGAATCGAAGTTGATATTCCACTCGAAGGGCGCTCCGCCGGGAAAACCGCCGAAACCAAAACCCGCGCCTGGCCCGCCTTGGGCACCGTCGAATACCCTTCCGAACTGGTCGTACTGCTTGCGCTTCTCGGGATTAGAAAGGACTTGGTAAGCCTCGTTGATCTCCTTGAATTTCTCAGCGTCTCCGCCATTCTTGTCGGGGTGGTATTTGTGCGCCAGGCGGCGAAAAGCCTTCTTCACCTCCTCCGGAGAAGCGCTCTTTTCAACGCCTAAAATCTTGTAGTAATCGTTCATTGGCAAAAATATAATATAACGCGGCGTTAAAAATCAAAAGCGAGGCAGACTGATAAAGCGCAAAGCGCAAAATAACTACGTATTTATTTTTCGCTTTTCGCTTTTAGTTTTGCGTTTTGGACTTCTATTCCCCTCCCTCTAGCGAGATCGTCTCCTGGCTCGCCTGGACGTATTTCAGATAGGCGAAATTAAAAGCGACTAAAAGCTGGAAAATGACGTAGGTAATCAGTGCGAGAATCGGATACAAGATGAAGCTCATGCTTTTCACCGACAGCAGGATGACGACGATAAGCAGAATATTCAAGATTGTTTTGGTATTCGGACTGAAAGAGTTGATCTTGTCTGCCAGAATGACCGAGATGTTTTCGGCCGGCGTTTTGTTGAGATCGATCTTGGCGCCGACGTAGCTTTCCAGCCTGGCGGTGGTCTGAGCGATGATTTGGCTCATGACCGCTCCGCGCTCGGATGAGGGCAGATTAGCCGGCAAGCTACTCTTGGCCATCGCGCCGATAAAGTTCTGGGTCGAGGTCGTCAGGTTAAGGTTGGGAAAATAGAAATTGACGGAAGAAGCGGCCGAATCCATAAAATTACTCATCGCCTGTCCGCTTATTTTGGGAACGCTGCCGAAAAAGTAAGCGGCACCTAGGAAAATGATCAGACCCATGATCGCTGCGTCGAGCGACGGGTTGGCCGTACGTGCAAAGAGTATCTTAATCGACGATTTCAAGCTGGCTTTGGTTGAGCGCGCGCCGAAAAGGAGAAGAAGCAGCATAACGGCAAAACCTATGAGGACATACTTTGAAAAAACCGATTGATAAAGGAAGGAGGCTAAAGCCAGAGCGTCGCCGACCGCCAAAGCGGAAAGCAGAGTCGGGTTGGAGATTAGAAAAGTCTCTAAAACGAAGAAGATGACAAATCCGACCATTGCCGCCAAACTGATGCCCAAATTTCCGTGGGCGAATAAATAGCTTCCCCAGGCCCCGAACCCTATGGGAAGCAGAGCGACGATGACGCCTTTTACCGGCGCCGCCCACTCGTTAATCCTCCTCACCTTCGCTGCTTCGGGCACAGGTGCGGGAGGAACGCCGAATGGATTGTTGAGCAGATTGGTATCCGGCATAGATATGTTTTAAGGATACCCTGGACGCAAACCGTGGTCAACAAAAAAAGCGCAAAGCTAAAAACTAAAAGTTAAAAACAATAAAGTAGTTCTTTTGCGTTTTGCGTTTTAAAACGCTAACACTAGCGCTTAATCACTAAACTCTAAGTATTGTGACGATCGTCACGGGACTTAGAGTTTATCGCGCTTAAAGTAGGATTTAGAATTTCCGTTATTTTGCTTTTTGCGCTTTTCGTTTTGCGCTTCCTAAACCCACCTGTGTTTCGAATTTGTGATTTGTGGTTTGTTTAGGATTTAGGATTTCGGATTTGATCAATTGCTGACCGCCATTTTGCGCTTTTCGCTTTGCGCTTAGTTAGGCTGCTGCTCTTCTTCGCCTTCTTTGGTCTGGCTGTCGGAATCGTCGGCGCCTCCTTGGTTGTACATCGAAGCTCCAACCTTTTGGATCTCGTCGCTCAGCTCTTTGGCGGCGCGCTCGATCGCTTCGCGGTCGCTGCCGTTCAGCGCGGACTTCAAAGCGTTAATCTTAGTTTGGACCGCTTCCTTGGCTTCCGCGGAAATCTTGTCGCCAGCGTCGCTCAAAGCTTTCTCCGAGGAATAAATTAACGTTTCCCCTTTGTTGCGCGCTTCAGCCAACTCTTTTTTCTTCAAGTCTTCGGCGGCGTACGCCTCGGCTTCTTTCTTCAACTTTTCCACTTCTTCCTTGGAAAGCGAGGTCGTCGCTTCGATTCTCACGGTCTGGCTCTTGCCGCTCGCCTTGTCGACCGCTTTTACGCTTAGGATGCCGTTGGCGTCGACGTCGAAAGTTACTTCGACCTGCGGAACGCCGCGCGGCGCGGGAGGAATCCCGTCCAAGATAAAGCGGGCTAGGGTTTTGTTGTCCAAAGCCATCTCTCGTTCGCCCTGCAGCACGTGCACTTCGACCGAAGTCTGGCTGTCGCTGGCGGTCGAGAAGACCTGCGTGCGCGAAGTCGGGATGGTCGTGTTCTTCTCGATCAGCCTGGTAAATACTCCGCCGAGCGTTTCGATCCCCAAAGAAAGCGGCGTGACATCCAAAAGCAGAATATCCTTGACGTCGCCCTGCAATATTCCCGACTGAACGGCGGCGCCGATCGCCACCACCTCGTCGGGATTGATGCCGCGGTGCGGCTCCTTGCCGAACAAGTTCTTCACCGCCTCCTGCATCGCCGGCATTCTAGTCTGTCCTCCAACCAAAAGCACCTCGTCGATCTCTTCCAGCTTAAAGCCGGCGTCGGCGACAGTCTTTTTGGTCAGCTCAATCGAGTGATCCAGATAATCGCGCACTAACTCCTCCAGCTTGGCGCGAGTTAATTTCATCAGGAAGTGCTTCGGACCCGAAGCGTCGGAACTTATATACGGAAGATTGACCTCAGTCTCCATCGCGGTCGATAGTTCATGCTTGGCGCGCTCCACCGCTTCTTTCAGTCTCTGCAAAGCTAAGGGATCTTTCGAAATATCGATTCCCTCCTGCTTCTTATACTCCTGCACCAGATATTCTTGGACTCTCTTGTCGAAGTCGTCTCCTCCCAAGTGAGTGTCCCCTCCGGTTCCCTTCACCTCGACCGTGTCGTCGCCAACCTCCAGCACTGAGATATCGAAGGTTCCGCCCCCAAAGTCGTAAACGACGATCTTTTGGTTTTTCTGCTTGTTCAATCCGTAAGCCAAAGCCGCGGCCGTCGGCTCGTTGATGATGCGGCGCACCTTGAGTCCTGCGATCTCGCCGGCGTTCTTGGTCGCCTGGCGCTGCGAGTCGTCGAAATAAGCCGGAACAGTGATGACCGCCTCCTCAATTTTTTCTCCGAGCTTGGCCTCGGCATCCGCCTTCAGCTTGGCCAGGACCATCGCCGAGATCTCCTCCGGCTTATACCATTTGTCGCCCATCTTGATCTCCACTCCGTGGTCGGATGATTCCCTAGTCTCGTAAGGGAACCATTTCACGTCCTGCGCCACCTCGGGGTCGGAGTAGCGGCGGCCGATCAGCCTCTTAACGGAAAAAATCGTGTTCTGTGGGTTGGTTATCGCCTGACGCTTGGCCAGTAATCCGACCAACCTCTCGTTGGCTTTGGAAAGAGCCGCTACCGATGGAGTGGTTCTCGCCCCCTCGGCATTCTCCAAAATCTTCGGTTCTCCGCCGTCGACGACGGCCATCGCCGAGTTGGTTGTTCCTAAATCGATTCCTAATATTTTCATATCTTAATTGCTTTTTGTTTTTACTTAAAAACCTTTACGCGCGCGGGGCGCAGCACCTTGCCGTTCAGAAGGTAACCTGCCTCGACCTCGACGTCGATTGTTCCCGAGGCTCCGCCTTCGGATTCGCCGACCGCCTCGTGGAAAGCGGGGTCGAACGGCTGGCCGCTCTCCACCTTCATCCGCTCCAAACCGCGTCGGCGCAGCGCATCCATGAGCTGGCTCCGTATGAGATATACCCCTTTCTCGGCCTGACTGTTTTTTTCCAGCGCGGCCAGGCTGAGGTCGAAGCTGTCGAGGACGACGATGAGATCGCGGAGCAGCTCCTCGCTGCCGAACTTGGCAACCTCCTCCAACCTCTTCAGCTCGTCTTTTTTGTAATTAGCCAGATCGGCTTTGGCGCGGCGCCAGCCGTCGAGGTACTCGTCGCGCTCGGCGGTCACTTGGTCGAGTTTCGCCTGCAGGACGCGCGCCTCGTCGACTCCCATCAGGAGCCCCTCCGGTTCGCCTTGTTCTTCTATTTTCTTCTCTTCGTTCTCCATTCGTTTTCTTAGACGCCGACTAATATCGGCAAATCAGCTATTTGATGTTCAGGAGCTTGTTCAGCCTCTCTTTGTCGAAGCCGATGACGTACTCCGGTTCAGCGTCATCATACTCCACCTGAGTGACCGGCACGCCCATCTGTCCGGTACGCTTCACCATCTCGCGGGCCGCTTCCTGGTTGATGTCCACCATGATGTTTTCGTACTTTACGCCCTTCTCGTCGAGATAAGCCTTTTCCATTTGGCAATAAGGGCAAGTGGTCGTCGAGTAGACAACGGTTTTGGTAGGGGTAAGCGCGCCGGCCCCAGCCGCCCCGTCGATCAGCTTCCTGACCTCTTGCTCCATCACCAAGGTTTTCTCGGCCAGCTCCTGGCTGCCGAAGGCGTCTCCCATAATTGCCGGGTTGCCCATTCCCAAGACGGTCTGCCCATTTTCTTCTTTAATAAGAATGGATACCGGGAGCAGCGCCACCGCCGAGCTGCTGGCTTTGATCGCCTCAACCGCCCACTCGGGGCGTAAAGCGAGGATGAGTTTCGCCTCGCCGAATGAAAGATCAGACTCGCCCATCACCTGCCAGCCCATCTCGGCCGCCAGCTTCTTGACCTTTTCCGACGTCTCCTTAACGCCGCTTTTGCTTTTCCGGAAATAAGAAAGATTCATTGTTTGATTTAAAAATGCTAAAAATTAGTTTCGACTACTTTTTTGCAACCCCAATTTAGCGCGTTGCCATAAGAAACGCAAGAGGAGAAAAATAGCGCAAGACTAAAAGCGCAAAGAGGAAGCGCAAGACTAAAAGCTAAAAGCGAAGAACAATAACGTAGTTCTTTTAACTTTTGCGCTTTAAGCTTTGCGTTTCCTAAATCCTAAACAAATCACAAATAACAAATGCGAAACACGGACGGGTTTGTGATTTATAGCTTGTGATTTCGAATTTGTTTCGGATTTCGATATTAGGATTTAGGATTTTCGGTGTTTTACCTTTTGCGCTAATTTCTTCGGCTTATCGCTTCCCCTAGGGTCTCCTCGTCGGCAAACTCGATCTCGCCCCCGGCCGGGATGCCCCGCCCAAGCCTGGTGATCCTCTCGGCAAAGGGACGCAGCTCCTCGGCTACGATGGAAGAAATGACATCGCCGACAGGATTGGGATTTAACGCCAAGACGATCTCCCCGGCCTTTCCGCTCGGAAGGTTTTTAATCCACTCCTCCAGGATGCGCAATTTGATCTTCTGCTCCGAGGTCAGAACACCCGCTTTTCGCATGTCGCCGAAGACCAAATAGCGCCCGCGGAACTTGCCAGTCTTTTCCATGGAAAGGAGGTCCGTCTCCTTCTCCACTATGGCGACGATACCTTGCTCGCGGGAGGGATCGGCGCAAATTTCGCACAGCTCCCCCTGATTCTCGTGCAAGTTGAAGCACTGGCGGCAAATCTTGATCGAGCGCAAGCCGGCGATCGCTCCCATCAACTCTTCGGTAAAGCCGCGTCCGCGATGGACGGCGTAAAGCGCGATGCGCAACGCCTGCCGCGGACCAACTCCAGGCAGTTCGGCGAAGACGTCGGCGAATCTTTTAATTGGCTCCGGCGTTTTCATTATGAGTGGTATCCAGATTCTGGAAGCTGACGCGCTGCTTGTCGAAGTAGAGCGGAATTTCGCCTGTGGGGCCATTTCTATGCTTAGAGACCACCACCTCAATTATATTCTGTTCATCCTCTGGTATATCCCTTCTGTCCTTGTTCTTATGGTAAAGAAACAAAACTACGTCTGCGTCTTGCTCGATACTGCCACTCTCTCTAAGATCAGATAGCTTTGGCCTCTTGTCGTCGCGTTTATCAACCTCTCTCGAGAGCTGTGAAACGGCGACAACAGGTACATTTAACTCCCTAGCGATGCCTTTTAATCCGCGGCTGACTTCCGTAACCTGCTGAACTACCGAATCGCGATTCACTCTTGGTTGGACAAGCTGAAGATAATCGACAATCAGCAAATCGAGATGTTTTTGTTCGGCCTGGAGACGCCTCGCCATCGCTCTCATTTCTATTATTGTGGGCGAAGGCGTGTCGTCTATGAAAAGCGGAGCGCGGTTTAATTTGTCGAGAGCTATTTGAATCATCTCAAAGTCTTCGTCATGGAGTTTTCCACTTCTTAGTTTCCAGAGATCAACCGAAGATTCAGAGGAAATAATTCTGTCCGTAACCTGTTCCCGACTCATTTCCAATGAGAAGTATCCAACGGTGTGGCCAAATTTCATTGCTGCGTTCCTGGCAATATCCAAAGTGAAAGCAGTCTTACCTTGCGAAGGCCTGGCGCCGATGATAATAAGGTCGGATTTTTGAAGTCCTGAAAGCATGCTATCGAGCGAAGTGAATCCGGTCGGTATGCCGCGCAATCTGTCCGTGTCTCCACGGCTAAGCTTCTCGATCCTGTCGTAAGCCTCTTTCAAGTCTTCTTTTATGGAAACGAAATTGCGCGACAACGACTTCTCCGAGATGGAGAAAATCTTCTGCTCGATTCCGTCGAGCATCACATCCAAGTCGTCGTCGGGGCTGAAGGCGCTCTCGGCTATATTGGCCGAAACATTGATGAGATCGCGAAGCACTCTTTTCTCGCGAATAATCTTGGCGTAGTGGGCGATATGCGATGAGGTCGGGACGGAGTTGATGAGCTCGGTGAGATAGGTTGAGCCACCGACGTCTTTAAGCTGGTCTGTGCGCTTCAGCTCGCTTGTTACTGAAAGGATGTCGATCGGTTCGTGCCGCTCCCAGAGGCGTAGCACGGCCTGATAAATTTCGGCGTGGGCTTTTTTATAAAAATCATCCGGAGTCAGTGTGTCGGCGACGGAAAAAATCGAGTCTTTGTCGATCATTAAAGCTCCCAAGACCGACTGCTCGGCCTCCAGATCCTGCGGAGGTATCTTTAATTCGCTGGC
>DAIDMW010000009.1 GCA_027448785.1 Candidatus Colwelliibacteriota bacterium
AACGGGAGTGTCACCTTAAACGTCTCTGGCTCGGCTACCGGCGGAGGCGTGGTGACGATTACGAACGGGGTGGGGACGGCTACTATTAATGACGCTGTTCCGGAAACGGTAACTCTTTCGCTGACAGACTCCGGTGTCACCGGACTAGACGTTTCTTCGGAGCAGTATCTCACGTTTACCAGCTTGCCACCGACTGGAGGCGGAAATTTTCTCGTTGGAGCCCTCCCTTTAATAAGCGGAGTCAGATTTTCCGGACGCGCTTATCCCGGCGCCAAGATTAATATTCTAGCTTTCGGAACTTCGACCGCTGTTTTAACTAAGAGCGCCGTAGGCTCAACTTCGGGTTCATTCACTGTCTCCTTCCAAAACGCGATTCCGACGGGAGATCGCTCGTTCGGTGTCTCGGTTCAAGATCCGGATGGGCGGACCACCCAGGCGTTGGTTTACGGGGTTAATTTACGGAACCAAGCGGACTTGTTGCAGATTTCTAATATAACTTTTCCGCCTACTGTTGGATTTTCTCAAGCCACGGTAACCAAGGGTAGTCAATTGACTGTAGTTGGCTATGCTTCGCCTGGGGCGACGGTGTCATTCGAGGTTGATAATCATCCGATAATTTTAACAGCTACCGCGGCTAGCAACGGTTTTTATCAGCTACTTTATCCAACTGGCGATTTGTCTTTGGGTAGTCACACATTGCGCGCGAAAGAGATTGATGTATCTGGGGAGAGCAGCACTTATTCGGTACAAAAGGTATTCACGGTTAGTCCGCTTTTGACGCCGCAAGTTGATTTCAACCACGACGGAAAGGTTAACGTTCTCGACTGGAGCATTTTCTTGAGCCGCTGGCTTTCCACCGATCCCAAGGTTCGCGCCTTGGATGATTTAAACGGGGATGGAAGGGTCGACATTCAGGACTTCTCGATTTTTGTCAGAACGATGAAGCCGGCTTAATAAAAAAAATAAAAAATTCAAAAATATGTTTAAAAAAATACTAATCATATCTGTCGCTATGGCCGGGTTTTTTTTCCTAAGAAGCGCTCCGGTCCAAGCGGCAACGCTTAATTTGGTTACCGGGCAAAATACGGTGAAAATCGGCGACACAGTCACCGTCGATGTTAAAATCGACTCACCGGATGTGGCGGTAAATGCTGTTCAAGCCACAGTGCAGTTTCCTAAGGATGTGCTGAGCGTAACCAGCCTTGATTATTCCGGTTCGGTCTTTTCGTTCTGGTTGCAGAAGCCGACCTATTCTAACGAGAATGGCGTGGTGACTTTTATCGGCGGATCGACCGAAGGGTTCATTGGTCAATCATTGGAGGTTTTGCAGATTAGCTTTAAGGTTATCGGCACCGGCCAGGCTCCGATAAACTTCACCGATGCAGCGGTGACGGCCTCGAACGGTAGCGGCTCGAATATTCTATCGGCGATGAATGGAGTAAATATCGTGAGTCAGGCGTCTGCCTGTACCAATCACGCAACTGCTCCTCCGGCACAGATTACGCGTCCGGCATCTCCTAGTCCGACGCTTCCAACTGCTCCAAAAATCACCGTTCCTTTGTATCCTAGCAACGGTGGTTGGTATAACATCTCCACCAATTTCATCGCGCAATGGAAATTGCCGAACGATGTGACTGGAGTCGCCGCTTCGTTAAATAAGGATCCAGTAAGCGTTCCGAGTTCGTCGGACGGACTTTTCGACAATGAGACGTTTCCTCCGCTAACCAACGGCATCTGGTACCTGCACGTGCGCTTTAAGAACAATAATGGTTGGGGACCGACGGCTAGCTATAAGATAGGGATCGATACCGATCCGCCATCGCAGTTTGGTATTAAGGTGAATGGGGGAGTTAGCACGATTCTTCTGAGCCCCACTATTTCCTACGCAGCGACCGACGCTATTTCCGGCATAGCCAGGTATTCCGTATCAATCGACGGATTTCCCGTAACCAGCACGCAAGAGACGAGTGTTACTTTGCCGCAACAAGTTCCAGGATGGCATACGGTGACGGTTGTCGCTTACGACCAGGCGGGCAATGGGACCGAAGAATCGACAAAAATAGACATTCTAGAGATGCCTTTCGTGACGATAGGCAGCCTGAAGTTGACGCAATTCTGGTTCTTTATCGATTTGCTGATAATTTTGGCGATCCTCACGCTCGCATTGCATATGCGCTTCATTAAAAGATGGATTGAGAGGATGCATAAATGAAATCCTACACCTTGCCCATAGCGGTTAGTGGATTATCATTCTAATATTGAGGAAAATCAGTCAAAGATATTTAATGGATAATTATCTGCGAGGAGATAGAAGCCGGCGCCTATGCGATCGCGACTCTTTTACATTGATCGAATTACTGATAGTGGTCGCTATTATTGGCGTTTTAGCAGCGACGGTAACTCTTGTCATTAATCCAACTCAGCTCATAGCTGAAGGGCGAGATTCGACCAGGATGCAAGACGTAAAAAACCTAAATAACGCAATCGGTGATTATTTAGCAGGCGGTGATTCTTCTCTGGGCGTCAACGGCACTGTTTATATTTCTATCCCAGACACGACTTCTACTTGTTCAGATCTTGGTCTCCCGGCTTTGCCGATAGGCTGGTATTACCATTGTGTATCCACATCGACTTTGCGCAACACCGATGGCACCGGCTGGGTGCCGATAGACTTCCAGAGCGTGACCACCGGTTCTCCATTGCCGTCTTTGCCAATCGACCCAGTGAACGCGACAACCTCCGGCGAGTATTACACCTATGCCACCAACGGGGTTTCTTACGAATTAACTGCTAACTTTGAGTCGAATAATTACCAAGCAAATTATTCTTCGGGAGGATTGAATCCAGCGGTTTATTCCATCGGCACAAATGTCTCGCTTACGCCGTTCGTCCAGGGGTTGATCGGGTATTGGAAGTTTAACGACGGAGCGCAGGGCATTGGCAAGACGACCGTGGATAGCTCTGGATGGGGAGACAGCGCCGTGTTGGGGGACGCCACTTCTACGGGCACCGGACCGACTTATCAGTCTTCTGGGTGCGTCGAGGGCGGCTGCTATTCTTTAGATAGCAGCGATGATTATATTACTTTGTCCAATCTGCCGGTTAATACCTCTTCGGGCGGACAAACCACGGTTATCTTCTGGATGAATTGGAATAGTGTCGGCAATGCCATGCCTTTCGGATTTTATAATTACGATTTATACCTCGCTTCGGGATATTTCGGATTCAATACCGCCTGCTCTGACGTTTACGGGATTCCGTGGACGAATTTGCCAAGCGGGTGGGTCCAAGTGGCAGCGATTTTCACTAATGATAATGTTTTAGAAAACCAGCTTTATATCAACGGAGTAAGGCAGACTCTAACTCAAGAACAAGGGACGCCCTGCTCTCCGAGTGTCGGCGCTACAGCGGGTATTGGCACCTGGCCATATAACAATAGTTATTTTTTCGGAAATCAGGTGGATGATGTGATGATTTATAATCACGCGCTTTCTTCTGGTGAAGTTCAAGCCATCTATAATTCTCAAAATCCCTCTTGATAAAGAAATCCGCAAATTTTTGCGGATTTTTTAGCTGGATTTAGTCTGGTTGCCGGGAATTGAACCCGGGTCGCACCCTCTTGGGATTTTTAAAGTCCTCTCCGTTGTCGGGCTGCCGGGAATTGAACCCGGGTCGCACCCACCCCAAGGGTGTATACTGCCGTTATACTACAGCCCGAGAGCGCTGGTGCGGTAAAAAAACTACTAGCTTCTCTTCTTTTTAGCCAGAGTCTTGATGCACTGCGCGCACGCCAGAATGCGCTCGCCGGTCGGCAGAGCGGTTTTCTGCAGGTTAGGGTGTTTTCTGGTAAGCGGTTGGGGGTTGTAGTGGCCGCGAAGCTTGATACGCTTGCCTCCTAGGCTCGAACCTTTGCCGCAAATTTGGCACTGTTTCATACGGCTTCTAATATATGGCAAATCGGCTACAATGTAAAGAATGAGTTCCACTGTTTTTATTTTCAGCATTGTTGTCCTGATCCTGTCGGCGGTCATTCACGAGGTTGCACACGGCTACGCCGCGCTCGCTCTAGGTGATACGACCGCCAAGGATTCCGGACGGCTGACTCTTAATCCCATCAGCCACCTCGACCCCATCGGTTCGGTTATGCTACCGCTGATTCTTTACCTGGTGCACTCGCCCTTTCTCGTTGGCTGGGCCAAGCCGGTTCCATACAACCCTAACAATCTTTATAAGGATTATAAGTATGGCCCTTTGAAGGTCGCTTTGGCCGGACCGTTTTCCAACTTGGCAATCGCTGCCTTTTTCGGGCTAATTATACGCTTCGCTCCGCTTCCGCCACTCACCGGAGCCTTTTTGGCCATCGTGGTTTTCATTAACTGCCTGCTCGCTATTTTTAACCTTATCCCCATACCACCCTTGGACGGCTCAAAAATTTTGACGGCGATCCTTCCGCGCCGCTATTCGCTTATGGTCCAGCAGGCGGGAATCGGCTGGCTGTTGCTTGTTTTTCTTCTTATCTACCTCTTCTCCGGAGTCATTTTCTATCTGGCCTACGGTCTTTTCGTCGGCCTAGCCGGTAGCGGCGCCGGCGCGCTCTTGACCAGCCTCTAAGAGCGCAAAATTAAAAGCGCAAAATTTAAAAGAACGGACAGACAAGCGCAAAGCTTAAAACGCAAAGCGCAAAAGAATCGACGATTAGCGACCTGTCGTTGTTTTTCGCTTTTAGCTTTTAATTTTGCGCTAAATTTGAGGCTCTAAATCCGAAATCCTAAACAAATCAGAAATAACAAATCACAAATCCGAAACACAAACGGGTTTGGAGTTTGTAGTTTGGGATTTGGAGTTTGTTTCGGATTTTGATATTCGGATTTCTAATTTCAGGTATTTTGCCTTTTGCGCTTTTCGCTTTGCGCTTTATTTTATTGACACTTTCCGCGGTAGTTGATATATTATCTTCCGATGCCAACGATTAATCAGCTTTTGAAGAAAAAGCGGAAGAAGGCGATGCCCAAAAGCAAAGCCCCGGCCTTGGGGCTTTATTTTAATGTGATCAAGAACCGGCCGGTTGACTCTTCCTCGCCGTTTAAGCGCGGGGTTTGCTTGAAGGTTTTTACGACCACTCCTAAGAAGCCGAACTCGGCCTTGCGTAAAGTCGCAAGGGTCAGACTAACCAACGGACAGGAGGTGACCGCCT
This sequence comes from Candidatus Colwelliibacteriota bacterium, assembly GCA_027448785.1. Classification (GTDB taxonomy): domain Bacteria; phylum Patescibacteriota; class Minisyncoccia; order UBA6257; family Colwellbacteraceae; genus JACWAO01. The sequence goes on from DAIDMW010000009.1 coordinate 5,195, forward strand.
ACATTCCAGGCGAGGGGCACAACCTCCAGGAGCACTCTGTGGTTTTGGTTAGAGGCGGACGCGTCAAGGACTTGCCGGGAGTCCGCTACCACATCGTCCGCGGCGTTTTAGACACTGCCGGCGTGCAGGGGAGAAAACAGCAGCGCTCGAAGTACGGCGCTAAGAAGGCAAAATAACACCCATGAGAAGGAAAAAAGCTGAAAAAAGAGAACATAAGCCGGATACCGTTTATCAGAACGTGGCTTTGAGCCGATTCGTCAACTATATAATGGAAGGCGGAAAAAAGAGCACCGCCGAGAAGGTTGTCTACGCCGCTTTGACTGAGGTTGAAAAACAAACCAAAGAAAAGGCGATAGACGTTTTTGAAAAAGCTATCGACAACGTTTCTCCGCGAGTCGAGGTTACTTCGCGCAGGATCGGAGGCGCCAACTACCAGGTGCCGCGCGAGGTTCGTCCAGAGCGGAAGTTCATGCTGGCCAGCCGGTGGATCATCGACGCCGCCCGCTCGAAGAAGGGTAAGCCGATGGCGCAGCGTCTCGCCGACGAGATCGTCGCCGCCTATAAAAACGAAGGTACGGCTATTAAAAAGAAACAGGACATCCACCGCATGGCCGAGTCCAACCGCGCTTTCGCTCACTTCTCCTGGTAATCAATAATTTATGCGTAAGTATCCCTTAGAAAAAATAAGGAATATCGGTATTATTGCCCACATCGACGCCGGCAAGACCACTGTCTCCGAGCGCATTCTTTTCTATACCGGAATTTCTCACAAGATCGGCGAGGTCCACGAGGGCGAGGCGGTCATGGACTGGATGGAGCAGGAAAGAGAAAGGGGAATAACAATTACCTCGGCCGCGACCACCGTCCACTGGATAGCGACTTATGATCACGGCGACAAGCAGCGCGAGCACCGAATCAACCTGATCGACACTCCGGGGCACATCGACTTCACCGTCGAGGTCAAGAGGTCCTTGCGCGTTTTAGACGGCGCGGTTGTTGTTTTCGACGGCGTGGCCGGCGTGGAGCCGCAATCCGAGACCAACTGGCGGTATGCCGATGAGTATAATGTCCCCCGCGTCTGCTTCATCAATAAGCTGGACCGCATGGGCGCCAGCTTCGACAACAGCTTAGCCTCGATCCACGATCGCCTGACTCCCAAAGCTGTTCCCATCAATTTGCCGATTGGCTTAGAAGGAGCCTTTGAAGGAATCGTTGACCTCTTAACCAACAAGTCCTACCGCTTCGAAGGAGACAATGGCGAGCGCTTAGTCGAGGAAGAGATCCCTGAGAACATGAAGGCCCAGGCCGCCAAAGCGCGTGAGACTCTGGTGGAAAAAATCGCCGAGACCGACGATAAGCTCGCGGAGAAGTTTTTGGAAGGTCAGGAGCTGACCTTGCCCGAGCTAAAAAGCGCGTTGCGCCGAGCGACATTGAAAGGCGACCTTATCCCGGTTCTTTGCGGATCGGCTTTGAAGAACAAAGGAGTCCAATTGGTTCTGGATGCGGTCGTCGACTATTTGCCGTCTCCTTTAGATCTGCCTCCGGTTTCTGGACACGACCCGAAGACCGAAGCTGAAATTAAGCGCGAAGCTAAGGACGATGCTCCGTTTTCCGCGCTGGTTTTCAAAATCGCCACCGACCCGTACGTCGGCAGCCTGGCTTACTTTCGTGTTTATTCCGGAACCCTGAAGAAAGGGTCTTATGTTTTGAACTCTTCCAAGAACTCTCAAGAGAGAGTGGGTCGAATTCTGCAAATGCATGCCAACCACCGCGAAGAGTTGGATGAGGTAATGACCGGAGACATCGGCGCCTTGGTCGGCATGAAAGACACGACCACCGGTGATACGGTTTGCGACGCCGATCACCCGATAATTCTGGAGAAGATAACCTTCCCCGAGCCGGTTATCAGCGAGCGAATCAGCCCCAAAACCAAGGCCGACCAGGAAAAGATGGGCATTGCCTTGCGCCGACTGGGCGAAGAGGACCCGACTTTCCGCGTCAGCGGCGATCCCGAAACCGGGGAAACGATTATCGCCGGAATGGGCGAGCTGCACTTGGACGTCATCGTTGACCGCATGAAGCGCGAGTTTAACGTCGAGGCCAGCATCGGACAGCCGCAGGTTGCCTATCGCGAAAGTATTCGCGGAGAGGCTGAGGCGGAAGGAAAGTATATCCGCCAGTCTGGCGGCCGCGGTCAGTACGGTCATGTTTGGTTGAGGCTTAAGGCTTTGGAAAGGGGAGCCGGATTCGAATTTTTGAACTCCATCAAAGGAGGGGCGATTCCGCAGGAGTTTATCCCGGCCATCGAGAAAGGAGTGAAAGAAGCGCTGGATAAGGGCGTGGTCGCCGGCTACACGATGGTCGACGTTCAGGCCACTCTGTACGACGGTTCCTTCCATGAAGTCGATTCTTCGGAAATGGCTTTCAAGATCGCGGCTTCGATGGCTTTCCAGGAAGCGGCCAAGCGCGCCGGAGCGTTCGTGCTCGAGCCGATCATGAAAGTTCAGGTGCTGACCCCGCCCGACTTTCTGGGAGACGTCACCGGAGACATTTCCTCAAAGAGAGGGCGGATAGAATCGATGACCGACCGCGGGACGGTGAAGGTTGTCGACTGCAACATTCCGCTTTCGGAAATGTTCGGCTACGCCACCAAGCTGCGCTCCATTACCCAGGGCCGCGGATCGTTCACTATGGAATTCGACCACTACGAAGAGGTGCCGAAGAACATCGAGCAGTTGATCGTCGAAGGCAAAAAATAGTCTTTTTTGCATTGACACCGGCTCGATGTTAAGATAAATTAAACAAGTCGATTTAAAGCTTAATAAAGCTAATATCCATTAAAACTAATTAAACATGGCGGAAAAAGAAAAATTCGCGAGGACTAAGCCGCATGTTAACGTGGGCACCATCGGTCACATCGACCACGGTAAGACTACGCTCACGGCGGCCATCACCCACGTCCTTCACTTGAAGGGATGGGCCAAGAAAGAAGAGAAGGTCGATCAGATCGACAACGCTCCGGAAGAGAAAGCGAGGGGAATCACCATCGCTTTGCACCACTCGGAGTATGAGTCGGAGAAGCGGCACTATGCGCACATCGACGCTCCGGGCCACGCTGACTATATCAAGAACATGATCACTGGCGCCGCCCAGATGGACGGAGCGATCCTGGTGGTTTCGGCCGCCGACGGCCCGATGCCACAGACCAGAGAACACGTTCTTTTGGCGCGCCAGGTCGGAGTTCCGGCGATCGTCGTCTTCCTAAACAAGGTTGACATGGTCGACGACAAGGAACTCGTGGACTTGGTCGAGGCGGAGGTCAGGGAGCTTTTGAAGAAGTATGACTTCCCCGGCGACGAGATCCCGGTTGTGAGAGGTTCGGCCTTGAAAGCTTTGGAGACCACTTCTGCCGACGATCCCGACGCCCAGCCGATCTTGGAGCTCGTTAAGTATTTAGATGAGTATATCCCCGAGCCGAAGAGGGACACGGACAAGCCGTTCCTGATGCCGGTCGAAGACGTCTTCACCATCGAGGGCCGCGGTACCGTGGTCACCGGAAAGGTGGAGAGAGGCGTCGTCAAAGTCAACGACGAAATTGAAATCATCGGACTCAAGCCGACTCAGAAGACCGTCGTCACCGGAATTGAAATGTTCAACAAGGTTCTGGACGAGGGTATTGCCGGCGACAACGTCGGAGCATTGCTGCGCGGCTTGAAAAAAGAGGACGTGCAGCGCGGACAGGTTTTGGCTAAGCCGGGAACTGTTACTCCGCACACCGAGTTCGAGACCGAGGTTTACATCCTGAGTAAGGAGGAAGGCGGACGCCACACTCCGATCTTCAAGGGGTACAAGCCGCAGTTCTACATCCGCACCACCGACGTCACCGGCGAAGTGACTTTGGGCGAGGGAGTGGAGATGGTTATGCCTGGTGACACCGTTAAGTTCACCGTCAAACTTATCTCTCCCGTTGCTTTGGAAGAAAAGCAGAGATTCGCTATCCGCGAAGGCGGACACACCGTCGGAGCCGGAGTCGTCACGAAAATCATTAAATAAAAGTTAAATGGCCAAGGAAGGCGAAAAAAACGACAGACTGCGCTTGCGCATAAAATCTTACGACCATCGTTTGGTGGATAATTCTTGCCGGCAGATTGTGGATACCCTCCACCGGTACAATGCCGAAATCATCGGCCCGATTCCGCTGCCGACAGAGTTCCGCCGCTACACGGTAAACCGCTCGACCTTTGTCCACAAAACCTCGCGCGAGCAGTTCGAGATGCGCGTTCATAAGCGCCTGATCGATATCCTCAACCCTGGCCAAAAACTTATAGAATCCCTAAGCGAACTCAACCTGCCAGCGGGGGTTGATGTGGAAATAAAAATGGTGTAAGATTTCCACGCAGGGATAGCACAAAACAACCGAGGCATATCCCCGGTTGTTTTGATTAGAGATTACAATGACCAAAATCAAAGCCAAAAAACTTAAAATGAGCCAGCTTTACCGTGACGGCGAATCGGTCGCGGTCACTCCGGTGGAGGTGGTTGGGGTCGAGGGCGGAGACTCTTCTGATCTCGGACTTGCGGTCGGCGATAAGGTCAAAGTAAGCGGTGTCTCCAAGGGAAAAGGATTCCAAGGAGTGGTGAAGCGCCACGGCTTCGGCGGAGGCCCGAAGACCCACGGACAGAAGAACCGCTGGCGCGCTCCCGGTTCGATCGGTAGCACTGCTCCGCAGCACGTGTTTCCGGGAAAGAGGATGGCCGGCCGCATGGGCGGCTCGCGGGTAACCGTCGCCAACCTGACGGTTGCGGGCTTGGATGGAAAGATCATCTACCTCTGCGGCGCCGTTCCCGGCGTCCGCGGCGGCATTCTGAAGATACATAAATAAAAAGCTACCATGAAACTGGATGTCTATAATCAGAAAGGCGAAAAGGTAGAGAGTATTGAGGCTCCCGACCGTATTTTTAGCCGCGAGTGGAATGCCGATCTCGTTCACCAGGCTTTGCGCACCCAGGAAGCCGAGAGTCGCCAGAACCTGGCTCACGCCAAGGGACGCAGCGAAGTCGCCGGGGGCGGAAAGAAGCCGTGGAGGCAGAAGCACACCGGACGATCCCGGCAGGGATCGACCAGGTCTCCGATCTGGGTGGGCGGTGGCGTCACTCACGGGCCGACCAAGGAAAAGAATTACTCCTTGAAGATAAATCAAAAGATGCGCCAGGCGGCGATCTTCGCCGTCCTTTCCAAAAAGCTGGCCGAGGGTGAGTTGAAAGTTATCGATTCGCTGGAGGTCGGTGAGAAGACTAAGATGGTTAACGGATTTTTGGCCACTTTTTTCGCCAAGCTGGGCCAGAAGGGCGGAAAAATCAGCGCTTTGCTTATCCCCGGCGAAGCCAACCGGGTCATTTACCGCGCTAGCCGCAACCTAGCTTCGGTGAAGAGCGTTAATCCGAATTCGTTGAATGTCTACGACTTGCTGAGGTATCGCGATATCCTGCTGGACAAAGAGGCGGTTTCAACTATTGATAAACACTACCATGCCGGCAAATAAGCTTTTAATAAAACATCCGATCGTGAGCGAGAAAGCCGTCTCCCTATCGAACAACGGGCAGTACGTATTTTTAATCGACCGCCGCGCTAACCGCAGCGAGATCCAAAAGCTCGTGGAAGAAACCTACAAAGTGAAAGTCGTCGGCGTCAACATCATCCGCATCAAGAACAAAAAGAGGGACATCAAAAAAGCCGTCGTTACTTTGAAAGCGGGGGATAAGATTAATATTGAATCATGAAGCACCACAATCCGACAACTGCATCACGCCGCCATATGACCTCGCCCGATTTTTCGGTGTTGAGCAAGGTTAAGCCTTTAAAGAAAAAGACTTCTACCTTAAAATCCTCGAGCGGCCGCAACAACCAAGGCCGGATAACCGTCCGTCACCGCGGCGGCGGAAATAAGCGTTCTTACCGCGATATCGATTTCCGCCAGAACCTGTCTGGGGTTAACGGCCGGATCGAGGCGTTGGAATACGATCCTTACCGCACCGCCTTCATCATGCGCGTGGTTTACCGCAATGGCGATCGGCGCTACCACTTGGCTCCGCACGGGGTTAAGATCGGCGACGAGATCGCTTCTGGAGAGTCCGCGGCTTTAACCCCGGGTAACCGGCTTCCGCTTAAGAATATCCCGGTCGGCTACGCCGTCCACAACGTTGAGCTCAATCCCGGAAAAGGAGGGCAGATCGTCCGCAGCGCTGGAAGCTCGGCTTCCGTCTTGGCGCACGAGGACGGATATACCCATCTCAAGATGCCTTCGGGCGAAGTCCGCAAGATTCTTTGGGGTAACTTGGCTTCGGTCGGGCAAGTTTCCAACCAGGACAATAAGCTGGTGAACTTGGGAAAGGCCGGAAGAGTCCGCCACATGGGTGTTAGGCCGACCGTAAGAGGTACTGTTATGAACCCGGTCGACCACCCGTACGGAGGTGGTGAGGGACGCCAGCCGCGCGGAACGCGCCGTCCGAAGACCTTGTGGGGCAAGGTGACCGGAGGACGCAAGACCCGCGAAAAGCGCAAGTGGTCCAATAAAATGATCGTCAGCCGTCGCCTTAAAAAGAAGAAGAAATAAAGAAACGCTATGAGCAGATCGTCTTACAAAGGTCCATACATCGATCCGCGCCTCTTGAAGAAAGTGGCGTCGTTGAAAGTGGGCGACCGCACGGTCATCAAGACCTGGTCGCGCAGCTCGGAGATCTCCCCGGAAATGGTGGGATTCACTTTCGGAGTCCACAACGGGAAAGATTTTATTCCGGTTTTAATTACCGAGGAAATGGTCGGCCATCGCCTTGGGGAGTTCGCTTCGACTAGAAAGTTTGTCCGCCACGGAGGAAAGATCCAGAAAGAATTAGAAACCAAAGCCAAAGCCGCAGAGAGCGCTGTTAAGAAATAAAAGCCATGAACGAAGCTAAAGCTATTTTAAAGAATCTGGATATCGCGCCGCGCAAAGTCAGACTGGTCGCTAATTTAATCCGCGGCTTGGCGGTGAATGAGGCTTTGGCTCAGCTGGAAATGAGCTCTTTGCGCAGTACCGGCCCGATCAAGAAGCTGGTCTACTCGGCCATAGCCAACGCTAAGAACGCGCACCTCGACGAATCCAAGTTGTACGTGAAAACCATTTACGTCGACAAAGGGATAATGTTAAAGAGATACCTGCCCCGCGCGCAAGGTCGCGCCACTCCGCTGCAGAAAAAGCGCAGCCACATCACGCTGGTTTTGGGAGAGAAGGAACAGAAACAGCGTTTCGTTCTGCACCGCCACGGTGCCAAGCCAAAGACTGCTGTAAAGCCGAAGGAGGAGAAGGTCGGCAAGGTAAAACAATCAGAGGTTAAGGAAAAAGCCGAAGCTAAGCCGCGTGAAGAAAAAGGAGCCAAAACCACCCGCCGCGTTTTCAGGCGGAAGGCTATATAAAAAAACATGGGAAGAAGAATCAAACCAAATTCATACCGATTGGGCGTTACCAAGCCCTGGGACTCGCGCTGGATAACCAACAAGCGTAATTTTGCCGCGTGGCTAGAAGAGGACGAGAAGATCCGTGCTTTGATCATGAAAAAAATCGGGCAAGCCGGAGTGGCGAGAATCGAAATCGAGCGCACCCCCGACCGCTACCGCATTTTCATCAAAGCCAGCCGCCCTGGGCTTATCATTGGCCGAGGCGGAAAAGGCGTTGAAGACTTGACGAAGGCCCTGGAAAAGGCTATTAAATCTAAGGTCGCTTTGAACTTAAGCGTCGAGGAACTGAAACGCACCGAGGTTTCGGCCGTGGTCGTCGCTCAGAATATTGCTTGGGATTTGGAGAAGCGCTTCAAGTTTCGCCGAACCATCAAGAAGTACCTCGATTCTTTGAAGCAGAACCGCGACGTCAAGGGAGCGAAGATAACCGTTTCCGGAAGATTGGACGGCAACGAGATCGCCCGCACCGAAAGCCTTATGAGCGGCAAGCTTCCGCTTTCGACGTTGCGCGCCGACATCGATTACGGTGAAGCCACGGCTTTCACTACTTACGGCACGATCGGCATCAAGGTTTGGATTAACCGCGGAGAGGTTTTTGCGGAAAAGAGATAAATTTTTTTTGAAACATGCTTATTCCGAAAAAGGTCAAACATCGAAAATGGCAGAAAGGACGCTCGCGCGGACGCAACATCGACACCCGCGGGTGCTATTTGGCTTTCGGGACGTACGGACTACAAGCCACCGAGCCGTCCTGGCTGAAATCCAACCAGATCGAGGCGGCGCGACGCACCATCACTAACTTCATCAAAAGAGAAGGAAAGGTTTGGATCCGCGTTTTCCCCGACAAGCCGGTGACCAAGCGCCCGCCGGAAGTGACGATGGGCGGAGGAAAGGGAGCTGTTGACCACTACGTTTTTCCAGTTAAACCGGGCCGCATCGTTTTTGAGATGGACGGCGTGAAAGACGAGGTGGCGAGACGCGCCTTGACCCTGGCCGGCCACAAGCTGCCTTTCAAGACCCGTATCATAACTAAAGAATAAAGTGGTAAGATGAAGAAAAGCGAAGTTTCCAAACTTAGAGAAAAAACGACTCCCGAACTGGCAAAAGAGTTGTCGGCGACTAGAGAAAAGATGGCAGAGCTCCGGGTCAGCGTTTACCGCGGCAAGCATAGCGACGTCCCGGCATTGCGCGAGGCCAAGAGGAAGATCGCCCGCATTCTCACTTTTCTAAAACAAAATCAACATGGCGGAAAATAAGACAAAACGTAATAAGAGGCTGGAAGGCATAGTCGTTTCCAACAAGATGGCCAAGACCGTCGTTGTTCTGGTTGAGCGGCTTAAGCTTTCGTCGAAATACAAGAAGTATCACAAGATCTCCAAGCGTTTTAAGGCCCACGACGAGAATGGTGAGTACCGTCTTGGCGACCGCGTGATGATCGAGGAAACGAGGCCTATGTCGCGCGACAAGAGATGGCGCGTGATAAAGCTCCTCGGCAAGAGCCAGCAAAAAGAAGTCGTCAAACCGGAGGAAGTTTCGGGAGAGGCCTCAGCCGAAGTTAACGCATAACAACCACTGCCATGATTCAGGAACGCTCAATATTAACAGTAGCCGACAACTCCGGTGCCAAGCTGGTTAGATGTTTCCGTATCCTCGGAGGACGCAAAAGGTACGCCGGCATAGGCGACATAGTTATCGCTTCGGTCCAGACAGCCGAGCCGAGGAAAAACGTCAAGAAGAAAGACATAGTGCGGGCGGTGGTCGTCAGGACAAAGAACGCTTTGCGCCGCCGCGACGGGAGCTATGTCCGCTTCGACGATAATGCAGTCGTCTTGGTCGACAAAAATGAGCCGAAAGCTACCAGAATTTTCGGGCCAATTCCCCGCGAGTTGAAGGAGAAGGGTTACGATAAAATAGTTTCCCTGGCCGAGGAAATCGTTTAATACTTCGACAGGCCAAGCGCAAATCACTTCGGCAAGATTAGGACAAAAACATGAAGATCAAGAAAAACGACAAGGTAATGATAATGAAGGGCAAGGATCGCGGCAAGACCGGCAAGGTTTCCGCCGTCTTTACCAAGGAAAACCGCGTCATGGTTGATGGCTTGAACTTGTACAAAAAAGCTATTCGTCCGCGCCGCGCCGAGGAAAAAGGGCAGATCATTTCCGTTCCCAAGCCAGTGGCGGCGGCTAACGTGCAGGTGGTTTGCCCCTCCTGCGGCAAGCCGACCAGGATAGGCTATGAAGCCGAAGGGCAGTCGAAGAACAGGATTTGTAAGAAATGCAAAAAAACTCTCTAGAAAAAATAGTTGTTTCGGTCGGATTGGGCCGGGCGCGAACCAGCCCGCAGTTCGAGGATAAGATGCTCCCCGAAATCTCCAAGGACCTAGAATTGATCACCGGCCAAAAGCCGGCGATTAGGCGCGCGAAGAAATCCATCGCCGGTTTCAAGGTGCGCGAGGGAGACATTGTCGGCCTAACCGTAACGCTGCGGGGGAGCCGCATGCGGGATTTCTTATCCAAGCTGGCCGGAGCGGTCCTGCCCCGAATACGCGATTTCCGCGGCGTGGATTTGAAAAATATCGATTCCTCTGGTAACCTAACAATCGGTCTCAAGGAGCACGTGATTTTCCCGGAAATAAACCAGGACGTCAGCCATGTCGCCTTCGGTTTGGAGGTTACGCTGGTTTCTTCGTCCAAAAGCAGGGAAGAGAACGAGGAGTTCTACCGTTCCCTGGGTATTCCATTCAAAAAATAAGATGGCCAAGCAATCGGTAATAGCGCGAGCGAAAAAACAGCCTAAGTTTTCAACCCGAGAGGTTCGGCGCTGTTTTCGCTGCGGCCGCAAGCACGGCTATATAAGGGATTTCGGAATTTGCCGTATCTGCTTCCGAGAAATGGCTAGCACTGGCAAAATACCGGGAGTTAAAAAAGCAAGCTGGTAATATGTATTTCGATTCTTTGACTAGAGTTAAAAACGGTCTGGCACGGAAGTCGGACAAGATCAAACTTCCTTACTCCAAGGGGGATTTTGCCGTTCTCGAACTTCTGTCGAAGAAAGGGTACGTGGATTCCGTTGCTCGCAAAGGGCGTGGAGTTAAGAGAATAATCGAGGTTAAGCTGAAGTACGACGACGTCAAGCGACCGCAAATTTCGGGAATGAAGTTCATCTCCCTGCCTTCGCGGAGGGTTTACGTCGGCTACAAAGATTTAAAGAAGTCGCACCAGGGCCACGGCCATTTCGTTGTTTCCACTTCGAAGGGGATTAAAGACGGGTACGAGGCTCGCCGTGAAAAACTCGGCGGAGAACTATTATTTGAAGTCTGGTAATATGTCAAAAGTCGGTAAAAAGCCAATAACCATAGAGAAGGGCGTTTCGGTACAGATCGAGGACGACGTTGTTAAGATAACTGGAAGCAACGCCTCGCTTGCGGTTCGCATCTTGCCGAGCGTTTCGGTCAAGGAGGAAAACGGCGAGCTTCAAATCTCTCTGTTAAGTAAAAATAAACAGGCGCGGAGCAATTGGGGAACGATGCGCGCTTTGCTGCAGAATGCTGTCACCGGCGCCGCCGGCGATTTTTCCAAGGAACTGATCATCGAAGGTGTCGGTTACCGCGCCGAATCAGCTCCCGACATGCTGACTTTAAACCTGGGCTACTCGCACCCGATCAAATTTCCGATCCCGGCTGGCATCAAGATAGCCGTGGAAAAAAACATTATTAAGGTTTCCGGAGCAGACAAAGCGGTGGTTGGACAGGTGGCGGCTAAGATCCGCAAATTCCGCAAGCCCGAGCCGTACAAAGGGAAGGGCATTCGCTACAGCACCGAGGTGGTGAGGAGGAAGGCCGGAAAGAAAGCCGGAACGTCGGGTAAGTAAAGTTACAAACACACATGCGCAGAAAAGATCTCAATTTAAGAAGGGAGCGAAGGGCGGTCAGAGTTCGCGCCCGCATCGAGCAGGATAACAAGTTTCCACGCCTTTCGGTTTTCCGCAGCAACAGCCACCTTTACGCCCAGCTCATCGACGATACGCAGGGCAAGACTCTGATTTCGGCTTCCACCTTGGAACTTGCTAAGGAAAAAGGGACCAAGAAGGAGCTTTCGACCAAGCTCGGGGGCCTTCTGGCCGAGAAGATGAAGAAAGCCGGCGTAACCAAGACGGTTTTCGACCGCGGGTCCTACAAGTACCATGGGCGTGTTAAGGAGCTGGTAGAAAGCCTGCGTCAATCGGGAATTACAATATAATATGAACGACAAATTCGCCAAGAAAGACAATTTTAACGAAGAGGTCCTCGACCTGCGCCGCGTCACCCGCGTGGTGGCCGGAGGAAAGAGGTTCCGCTTTCGCGCTACCGTAGTTATCGGCGACGGCAACGGCCGCGTCGGCATCGGCGTAGCCAAGGGATCCGACGTTGAGCAGTCGGTCTCGAAGGCGCGCAGCCAGGCCAAGAAGGCGTTGATCAAAGTAAAAATGAAGGATCGGACGATACCCCACGAAGTGGAGGCGAAGTTTAGTGCGGCCAGGGTCCTCATTAAACCAGCTGCGAGCGGAAAGGGCTTGACCGCCGGCGGCGCCGTCCGCGTCGTCTTAAAGATGGCCGGAGTGCAGGACGCTACCGCGAAATGCTTGGGTACCACGACCAATAAGCTGACTAACGCCTTAGCCACCGTCAAAGCTTTGAGCGGATTGCGCGTCAAAGAAAATCAGCAATAATACCATTATGCAGCTTCACCAGATAAAACCGGCGCACGAAGCCAACAATAAGGACAAGAAAAGAATAGGCCGCGGAGGAAAGCGCGGCACTTATTCCGGCCACGGCATGAAGGGGCAGAAATCCCGAGCCGGGCATCGCATCCGCCCGGCGGAGCGCGATTTGATCCAGCACCTGCCGAAACTGCGTGGATCAGGCAACAAGGGAGTCGCCTGGAGGAAAAAGGCGGCGAAGAGGGCCGCGAAGAGAAAGGTCAAAGCCGCTAGCGGCAAAGAGTAACTCTTTGATGAATAGCCGCCTGTCTCTGCTTTTAAAGGATAAGGATCTTCGGAATAAGGTTCTAGTTATCGCGCTTATTTTCGCCGTCTTCCGCGTCTTGGCGGCCATTCCTATACCTGGAGTTAACGCTCAGGCTTTGAGCGCTCTTTTTGCCAACAACCAACTGTTTGGTTTACTGAATATCTTCTCCGGCGGATCACTGTCCAATCTTTCCATCATCATGCTTGGCCTAGGGCCTTACATCACGGCTACCATTATCATGCAGCTTTTAACGATGATCTTCCCTAATCTGAAGGCCCTTTATTATGAAGAAGGGTCGGCCGGCCGGGCGAAGTTTAATCGTTATTCCAAATATCTGACTATTCCCTTGGCCGCCTTGCAGGGTTTTGGCTTCCTGAAGCTTTTGGCGCAGCAAGGGGTCCTGCCGCAGCTTTCCATAACGGCTACTATCGTCAGCGTCTTTACGATTATCGCCGGCGCGATGACTTTGGTCTGGCTAGGCGACATCGTTTCCGAACAAAAGATGGGCAACGGCGTCTCTCTTTTAATTTTCGCCGGAATTGTCTCCGGTTTACCCGGGGGCATCTACCACGCTCTCCAGGCCTACACTCCGAGCGACCTGACCTCGTACTTCGCCTTCATCGTTCTGGCGGCGGTGGTTATCGCGGCCGTAGTTATCGTGAACGAGGCGGAGCGCCGGCTGACCGTCTCTTACGCCAAGCAGATCCGCGGCAATAAGGTTTACGGCGGCGTTTCCAGCTACTTGCCGATCCGCGTCAATCAAGCAGGCGTCATACCCATCATCTTCGCTATTTCCGTTCTCCTCTTCCCGCAGTTTTTCGGACAGATGGTTTCGGCGTTCAGCCTTTCTTGGGGAACAGCAATCACCAGCTGGGTGACCAACTTCACTAACAACCAGTTATGGTATGGCGTTTCTTACTTCCTACTAGTTTTCGTGTTCACTTATTTCTACACCGCGGTTACTTTCGACCCGGGGGAAATTTCGAAGAATTTGCAGCGCAGCGGAGGATTTCTCCCTGGAATCCGTCCGGGAGAGCCCACGACCCGCTACTTAGCGAAAATCGTCAATCGCATCACTCTTTTTGGCGCACTTTTCCTTGGCGCGATCGCGGTGCTTCCAATCATCACTCAGGCTGTGACTGCGACCAAGACTTTGACTATCGGGGGAACGGCTCTTTTGATCGTCATCGCGGTGGCGCTCGACACCGCCAAACAGATCGATTCGCAGTTGACCCTACGCGAATATGAACGCTCCTAGAGCGATAATCGTTTTCGGGCCTCCGGGCTCAGGTAAGACCACGCTGGCTAAGTATCTAGCCGACCAATTCAATCTCGTCCATTACGACACCGGCAGCCGGCTGGAGAAGCGTATTTCCGAAGCTGGCCCCTTAAGCAGCGCCGAGCTGAAAAAAGAGAAAAAACTTTTCCTTCACGGCGACATCCTGCCGGCCAGAGCGGTTTTAAAGATGGTTATGAATGACCTGCGCCGCATTTCCCGATACGGCGACGGCGTGGTTTTGAGTGGATCCCCGCGCAGCGAAGAAGAAGCGGGAAAACTGGTGCCTTTCTTGGAGAAAGAGTTCGGAAGAGACAGGATAGTCTTCATCGGATTGAAAGTCTCGCCAAAGGTATCGATAGAACGCAATTCCAAGCGTTTGATCTGTTCGGTCTGCGGGGCGAGTCCGATAGGCTTGCCTAAAAATTCGCGCATTTGTCCGATCTGTCTCGGCCGGCTGGATAAGAGGGGGCTGGACAAGCCGGAGACGATCAAAATACGGTTGCAGGAGTATAAAGAAAAGACCAAACCGATTTTTCACGCCTACCGAGAGGAGGGACTGAAATTTGTCGATCTAGACACGACGCCTCCGCCCTACAAAATATTCCAGTCCGCCCTGCAGAAAATAAGGAAAGCCTGAAGCGCAAAAAGAAGCGCAAAGCGAAAAACTAAAAGCGCAAAATAACGGAAATTCTAAATCCTAATATCGAAATCCGAAACAAATTCGAAATACCAAACTTCAAATCACAAACCCGTTTGTGTTTCGAATTTGGAATTTGTAGCTTGTGATTTGTTTAGGATTTCGGATTTAGGATTTAGGATTTGAAAAGAGCAAAATAGCGACGACCCGGTAGTCTCGGTTCTTTTTAATTTTTGCGCTTTGCGCTTTCAAATTTGTTTCGATATCCGGATTTTGGGAGTGCAAAACTAAAAGCTAAAAGCGAAAAACAACGGCAGTCTGTTAACCGTCAATTATTTTGAGTTTTGCGCTTTTTTCTATTGACCTTCGTTTTCTGCGGGGGTATGTTTAAAAGGAACTTATGAGCCTAATAAAAACCGAAGAGGAGATAGTTAAGCTTCGTCAATCGGGAAAGATCTTGGCGAAGATAATGAAGCGGCTGAAAGTCGCAACCAAGGTCGGCGTTAGTTTGATAGAACTGGAGGAGCTGGCGAAGAAGCTGATAGCTGAAGCGGATTCGACTCCGGCTTTTTTGGGTTATCGGGCCGAGGGCGCGCGCTTTCCTTATCCTTACGCCATCTGCGCCTCAATCAACTCGGTGGCCGTCCACGGGAAACCAGCCGATTATCGTCTGCAGTCCGGAGATGTTTTGAAATTAGATCTCGGCGTTAATTACCGCGGCGCCATAACCGACTCGGCCGCCACTGTGGTTTTAGGCCGCGTAGATCCCAAGGTTTCTAAGCTGCTAAAAATTACCGAGCGCGCGCTCGGGGCCGGTATCAAAGCCGCTAGGGCCGGAAACACGGTTGGGGATATCGGTTTTGCTATCGAGCGCGTCGTGACCGCTGGCGGGATGCACGTTCTCGAGGAGCTGACCGGCCACGGAACCGGGGAGGTTTTGCACGAGGATCCAGTGATTTACAATTTCGGTCAGCCTGGAAGCGGAATGGAGCTGAAAGAGGGAATGGTTCTAGCAATCGAACCGATAACCAGCACCGGGACCAGCGCTATCATCGACCTGCCCGACGGCAGCTATGAGACGGCGGACAAGAGTATATCAGCCCACTTCGAGCACACAGTGCTCGTGACCAAAAAAGCGGCGGAAATACTGACAGCATGAAATTATCCATAGGAATCGTCGGCCTGCCCAATGTCGGCAAGTCGAGTTTATTTCGTATTTTGACGCAGCAGGAGGTAAATGTCGCGAATTATCCATTTGCCACCATCGACCCGAATATCGGAGTGGTGGCCGTTCCCGACGAGCGCTTGGATAAGCTGGAAGAAATGAGCAAGTCGGCGAAAAAAATACCGGCCGTAGTCGAGTTCTATGACATCGCCGGACTGGTTAAGGGCGCGCACGAAGGGCAGGGATTAGGCAACCAATTCCTGGGTCATATCTCCGAGGTGAACGCGATCTGCCACGTCCTGCGCTGTTTTGAAGGAGGCGGGATAATCCACGTTGAGGATACGGTCGATCCGTTGCGCGACCTGGAAATAATCAATCTGGAGTTGATCTTCAAGGATTTGGAAAAAGCCGAAAGGAGAATGGATAAACTTGAAAGCGAAGCCAGGACCGGGGAGAAGAAGAAACAGGAAGATTGGCGCGCGGTCCGCGAAGTGGTTGAAGCGCTTAAATCCGGCAAGCTGGCCAACTCCCTGTCGAAAGAGATTTTAGAAAACGCCGCGGTTAAAGAGTTGCAACTTCTAACTTCCAAACCGCAAATTTTCCTTTTAAACGGCTTGGCCGGGCTATCCAATGAAAAACTTTTAGCGAGGATTAAGGAGCTGGGTTCGGATTATGTATGCGTCGACCTAAGCCAAGCGCAGAACGTCAATGAGCTGGTGGCAAAAGCCTATGAAGTGCTGGGTTTGATCAGTTTTTTTACGACCGGAGAGGATGAAACTCGCGCCTGGACTATTGAGAGGGGATCAAAAGCGCCCCAAGCAGCCGGGACGATTCACAGCGATTTTGAAAAGAAGTTTATTCGCGCCGATGCGATTAGTTGGCAGAAGTTGTTGGAGACCGGAAGCTGGGTTAAAGCGAGACAAAACGGCTGGATACGCTCCGAAGGCAAGGAGTATGTCGTCCAGGACGGAGACGTGCTGGAAATAAAACACGGGTAACGAGGCGTAAAGTTAAAAACGCAAAACGTAAAAGAAGTGACGACTAACGATCCGCCGTTATTTTTAGCTTTTAGCTTTGCGTTTTACGCTTCCTAAACCCGTTCGTGTTTCGTATTTGGAATTTGTAGTTTGTGATTTGTTTAGGATTTCGGATTTATAGTTTCAAATTTGGCCGACTGCTGGTCGTTATTTTTCGCTCTTAACTTTTCGCTTTGCTCTTTATGTGCTGTCTCATAGCCTCCTAGTTTGATATAATGCCAATTATGAAATTGGTATTAGCTACAGATGACACGTTTGTGTTGCGCTTCGACTCCGACGAGGAGATTATCTTCGAGCTTATGCGTCTGGCTGATGAAAAAAACATAAATGCAGCCGAAGTTTCGGGAATCGGATCGGTTTCCGAGGTTGAGCTTGGTTATTACGATCTTGACAGCAAGGAGTATCGCAAAAAGGTTTTTTCCGAAAGGATGGAGATGGTCAGTTTGAAAGGAAATTTATCGGTTTCGGATGGAACAAAATCCGCGCATTTACACGGAGTTTTCTCTGGGCCCGATTATCAAGCGGTTGGGGGGCACGTGCATCGCGCCGCCGTCAGCGCCACTGCCGAAATAATTGTCCGCGTTTTGCAAGGAGAATTGAAACGCAGGAAGGACGCGGAAATCGGCTTGAATCTGTTGGACTAAAAAATGCGGATCATTCTTGCTACCGAGTCGTCTTTCGTCGGCTCAAAGAACAATCTTAAATCTTCCGGTTTTTCCGGAGTGGCTGTTTTTGTCGATCAAGCCTCGAAATATCTTGCGGAGAGCGGGCATAAGGTTATGATTATCGCTCCTTCCGCTTCTAACACGTCCAAGTTGTCTGTTAAAAAAATATCTCCGAAATTGTCTGTTGCCCTTCTTCCTTCTAGGCCAAACCCTTTCCGCCCCAAATCGAGCGTCGCTTCTTGGAGCGGGCTGTCGGCGATTAAAGGCTTAATCAATGATTTTAGGCCGGACCTAATTCATTTGCAGGACCCGGCGGAGATAAGCGTTTACGCCTTGCGCGCCGCTAAAAAGCGCGGTGTGCCGGTTGTCATTACTAACCACTCTTACGCCGGATTCATCCTTGCCTACCTGCGCTTCCTTGGGCCGCTGGATAAGCTGGCCGAGAAGATGGTCCTGAGCCATTTAGTTCGCACTTACAACGAATGCCAAGTGGTAATAACTCCTACCAAATCTTTAGCTGTCTCTTTGCGCCGGATGGGGGTCGGGGTTCCGATCCGCGTGGTGTCTAACGGTGTTAAGCTTGAGAAATTCCACCCGGGCTCGGTCGAGCCAGAACTATTAACGAAATACGGAATACCGAAAAATAAGAAGATCGTCCTATACGTCGGCCGGTTGGATAAGGATAAGTCTTTGGAAACCATCATCGACGCCGTTCCTAGAATAGTCTCTAAAGAAAAGAAAGCGCACTTTGTCTTCGTCGGCGAAGGTTCGGCCAGGGAGGAATACGAGGCGTTGGCGAAAAAAAACAAAGCGGAAAAGCATGTCACCTGGGCGGGTTACGTCTCGCATGAATCACGCGACCTGCCGAAGATATACCGCCTGGCTAGTGTTTTTGTCATGCCTTCCCTGGAGGGACAGAGCATTGCGACTATCGAAGCGATGGCTTCGGGCCTTCCGATTGTCGCCGCCGACGCTGGAGGATTGCGCGAGCTGGTTAGCAATAAGAAAAACGGGGTAAGATTTAAAATCGGAAGTAGCCGCGCTCTGGTCCAGGCTTTGCTTTCAGTGCTGCGGGACAAAAAAACCGCTGAGCGGTATGGAATAAATGGACGCAGCGCGGCGCAAAAGTATGAGTTGTCCAGCGTCCAGCGCCATTTAGTCAAAGTTTATGAGGAAGTTGTCTCTAGAAAAGAAGAATAAAGTTACCAAGTGGAGCTTGATCAGCGGCATTATTTTGGTTGCCGGCGGATGGCTTTTTTATTCGTGGTACTATCAGTCGCTGCCGCAGGCTGCAATTTATGTCTTAAACAGCGTCCAGACGCCGACTGCCGGAGAGAATATTCTGGTTTTTTCTCCGCACCCTGACGATGAGACAATAGCCGCCGGCGGATTCATTGCCGCCAGCGAAAAGGCCGGGGCTCATGTCTGGATCGCTCTAGTGACTAACGGCAATAAGCACGGCTTGGAATATTCCCGTTATGACGAATTCATTAAGGCTACTGGAGCTTTGGGCGTCACGCCCGCCCATCTCTTTTTCCTCGGATATCCCGACGGCGGGTTGTACAAGGTAAACCAAACCTCCTTCCGCAACAACTTGCAGAACATAATCACTGAGGTGGATCCGCAGGTGATAATCGCCCCCGACCCTTCAGATTACAATCGTGATCACGCCACTATCGGTAAAGCGGTGGCAGCGATAACTGCTGGGAAAGGGGAGACGGTTTATTATTATTTCGTTCATTATCCCCATTTTCCCATACCGCAGAATTACGCGCCGAATATGTATGTTCTGCCGCCTCTTCGCCTGGTTAATGCCGGAGAAAACTGGGCAAAATTCATTCTTCCGCCCAGCATAGAGAGCGTTAAGCGCAGTGCTGTGCTGGAGTATAAATCCCAGCTTGGCAATCCGTTCCTGCAAAGCCTGTTGCTGGGGATGATCAGAAAAAATGAGCTGTTCGTGGTTGTAAGCCACAGCTGATAGTTTGGATCTCGAAATTCAATTGTAAGACTTTATTTAACCGGGTGGATTGAATTTAAAAAAATCCATCCACTTTACAGGCGCGTCATGTCGAGCCATTATATTTGCAATGATAAGCAATTTGAAAGATGAGTTAAAAAAGGTGATTAAAGGCGATGTCGAGGATACCGACTCGGTTTTGAGTGAATACAGCCACGATGCCAGCCTTTTCGAGGTTAAGCCGAAAGTGGTCGTCTTCCCGAAAGACGCGGAGGACCTGGAAAATTTGGTAAAGTTCGTCAGCGACCACAAGGACGAAGATCCCAGCCTCTCGCTTACCGGCAGATCGGCTGGAACCGATATGAGCGGCGGTCCTTTGAATTCCTCGATAATCGTTTCTTTTGGACGCTACTTTACGAAGATAGGCGAGGTTGGCGACCGTTCGGTGGATGTTCAGCCGGGTGTTTTTTACCGCGACTTGGAAAAAGAAACGCTGAAAAAGGATTTGATTTTTCCGTCTTACCCGGCTTCGCGGGAGATTTGCGCGGTAGGAGGGATCGTCAACAACAATTCCGGCGGCGAGAAGTCGCTTCGATACGGCAAAACCGAGAATTACGTAGAACGGCTTAACGCTGTCTTAAGCGATGGAAAAATACATACCTTAAAGCCTCTAAATCGCCAGGAGTTAGAGGCGAAAATCGCGGCAGGCGGATTTGAAGGGGAGCTTTACAGCAAGATGCAAAAGCTGATTTCGGAAAACTACGACCTACTCCAGCAGGCCAAGCCGAAAGTCGACAAAAACTCGGCCGGCTACTATCTTTGGAACGTCTGGGACAAGGAAAAGGACGTTTTCAATCTGGTGAAGGTTTTTGTCGGCGCGCAAGGCACCTTGGGCTTGCTAAACGACGCAACCTTGGATCTCATACCGAACGAGAAATATTCGCGGCTGGTCGTAGTTTTTCTATACAGTCTCGACCCATTGGCTCAACTCATCAACGATGTCCTACCCTTGAAACCGGAAAGTTTTGAGGCGTACGACGACAATACTCTAAAACTGGCAATAAAATTCTTCCCATCATTCGCCAAGTTGATGGGCACAAAAAACATCCTTTCTCTCGGCTTTCAGTTCCTGCCGGAGTTTATGATGATGCTTAAGGGGGGTTTACCGAAGTTGATCATTCAGGTTGAGTTTGTCGGAGACGATGAAAAAGAAGTGGATGCCAGGGCGCAGGCTTTGAGCGATAAGTTGCAGAAAGAGCTGAAGTTACAGACCAAGGTGGCGCGCAGCCCCCGCGACATTAGAAAATATTGGCTGATCCGCCGAGAAAGCTTCAATCTGCTGCGCCACAAGATCAAGGACAAGCATACCGCGCCCTTTATCGACGATTTTATCGTCAACCCGGAGCATCTGGAAAAGTTCTTGCCGGAGCTGAACGCGCTTTTTGCCCATTACACGGGGCTGGTTTACACGGTGGCCGGACATGTCGGCGACGGAAATTTCCACGTCATTCCGCTAATGAAAATCGAAGATCCGAAAACCAAAAAGATAATCGAAGAACTTGGACCGAAGGTTTACGAATTGGTTTTAAAATACGGAGGATCGATAACCGCCGAGCATAACGACGGAATCATCCGCAGCCCGTATCTGAAGGAGATGTACGGGGACAAGGTTTACGCTTTGTTTGAAGAAACCAAAAAAATATTCGACCCGCAGAACATTTTCAATCCCGGCAAGAAGGTGAATAGCAGCATGGAGTACGCGATGGAGCATATAAGAGAACACTGGTAAGTCTTATAGTTGGACAATTTTTACTGTTCCAT
>DAIDMW010000010.1 GCA_027448785.1 Candidatus Colwelliibacteriota bacterium
GTCGAAGGCGGCGCTGAACTCCTCCGGCCCCCAGCCAAAGACCGGCCTGGTCTTCCAGGCGTCAACCGCCTCTCCCCAAGCCCAGAAGCGGTTCTGGAAGGTATAAGCGTTAAACGAAATGTGTAGATAGCGATCACAAATACTACAGTTCTTCACCTTGTCCAGTGAATGCTGCGCAGCAAAGAAAGCTCCGCCGAGCACAATAAACGTTATCGTTAAACCGACAAACCACTTCTTAGCCCGCCCTTTTTGCATCTTGAAAGCTCCGTAAACCAAGAAAGCGAAGACGCCTGCCATCAGCCCAACGATAGCGCCACGGGTCTGAGTAAGAAGCATAAAGATGAAGAAAACAACAACAGTTAACCAGAGAAGCCACTTCATCCATCTCGTTTTCTCTTTGGTTAATAGATAAATCGAATAGAAGATGGCGAAAATCATAAAGGTGCCAGCATAGTCGGCGTTGCCCAGAGTTCCGCTTAGGCGGCTCAGCAAGCCCTGCGGGCCGATAACACCGGGAACGTTAAATGCAGCCAATAAGCCGTAAGCCACGACCGCTAGCGAGATTCCTATCATTACCTTGAACACCCTCGACCACTCCACTTCACTCTTGAAAAGCACTCCCGCCAGGAAGAATAAAGATATATAGTTTAGGATTTGGAATCCACCCTCCCCTCTCTCAAAATTAGACCAGAAGGAAAACCAAGGATTGATACCAAAGATACAAGCCAGGACGGCAGCGATGCCGAAAGCCGAAACAGCCAACGTTAGCGGCTGCTCGGAGGCAAGACGCCTTAGCCAGCCCACTTTTTTGCCTCCCTCTTCAGCCGCAGGCTTAACGCGGCGGCTGTCCGCCTCCCAAGCCCACCAGATAGCCAGAAAAAGGATGGCTAGTTCGATCGCCAAACGGAAAAAGACCGCCTTACCGACGATGTACGGAAAATACAGTGTCGGAGAGACGATTAAGACGCTAAAAAGCGACAAATAAAGGAAAAACTTGGATAACTTCAGAAACATAAGCTGTTTAACCCCTTCAGTATACAAAAAGCTATGTAAAACGCAAAGCGAAAAGCGCAACATGAAAGCGCAAAGCTTAAAGCGCAAAGCGCAAAAGAATTGACGACTAACGACCTATCGTTATTTTTCGCTTTTAGTTTTGCGCTTTTAATTTAAACACAAAGCCCCGTCCTAATTCCTACATAAGCAGGAAACGGACGGGGCGTTTGTTTATCCGTCTAGTCTCAAGCTAGGCGGATAAGATAACTATCCTTAGTTGGACAAGCCAGTGATGACTTGACCGTTGATCGGAGTAGTTATGTTCGGGCTCAACTGGCTGACGTTGTTAACACCGTCGTTCCAAGTGACGCCATTCAAGTTGACCTGGAAGCTGCCAGTGCCAGAGTTGACGGTGGCAGGGTTGGTCAACGGAGTGGTTCCGTAAAGCTTGACGATCAAAGTGTAAGTCTGTCCAGGAGCAACGTCCCAACCGCTCGACGGCGAAATAGTGAACGTCATCGAGTTGGTGCTGGTGGCCGACGAAGTGGCCAAGAGCAAGTTCGGGTTGTTGCTGCCGTACAAAGCCAGAGTAAGAGTCGAAGAGGTCTGGATTAAGTTACCAGATCCGCTGACGGTCACGGTCTTGACGAAAGCGTCGTAGCCAGTGCCAGCGGTGAAGCTGAACTGAGCAACGGTGCTACCACTTCCTGCCGAGATCGAAACCGGGGCAGTGAAGGCCGGACCCTGAGTCGCATTCAAAGTCGTCCTGTAGATGGTAAAGGTGTTACCAGTAGAGGTCGAGCTGTAAGCGACCGAGGTCGAGGTAGAACCAGACGGGTTGTTGTAGGTGAAGCCGGTCAACTGGATCGCGTGCGTGTCCGAAGAGGTCGCGTACGGATAGCTGTTGGCGTCAGCCACAACGGTCAAGACGGCGTAGTTGCTAACCGCGATAGCCTGGTTGACGTTGAAAGTCAACGTGCTGCTCGGGGTTTCAACCGCAGTAGCCAACTGAGTCTGGCCGTTCATCAAACGGTAGTTGACGAAGTCAGACAAGTTGGTGCTAGCAGTTCCAGCAGCGCTAGACGCGGCGTCCTTGAAGGTCACCTGAGTCAAAGTCGAGCCGCCAGTTGCGCCAGTCGAGAAGCGGAAGGCCGCCATTGGCAAGGCAGTCACACCCATTCCCACGTACTGGGCCTGAGCGGTAGTGCCGTCAACCGCAGCGGTGATAGTTCCACCAGTCGAGAAGGTCACGAGCTGACCAGCCGGAGTGGTTCCAATAGTCACCGAGTTACCCGAAGCGGTGCTCGCTCCCACGCTGGAAAGCGTAACAACCGAGGTCGAGGTAGCGGTGGCCGAGTTGCTAACGTTAGCGTACACGTCAACTTCAGCAACCTGGTTAGCATTGATGGTAACCGGGGTGCCAGTGAAGGTGTAGCTGCTGCCGTTCGTAATGGTCGGCTGAGCCGAACCAAACTGAGTGCCGTTAACCTTGACGATCATGTTGGTCAACCAAGTCGCAACAGCCGAAGGCGCAGTCACGTTCAGGGTGATGCCGCTCAAGTTAATGTTGTTAACCTGTCCGGCGGTCAAGTTGAACGAAGCGATCTGAGCCACGTTGGTGTTAGCGACCACGGTCGGCGAACCGAAGCCGTAGTTAGTCGAAGCAGTCAAGTTGGTGTTGGAAGCCAAGACAGTCAAAGAATAGCCAGCAACCTGGGTCGGAGTTACGGACGCAAAGGTCGTGTAGCTCTGAGCCGTGGTGTTAGTGCTGTTCAAAGTCACCTGGACATTTCCAGTAGCGCTGGTCGGAAGATCACCGTAGACGGTCAAGACGTTGGTCGTGTTGGCCGGAACGATGTAGTTCAAGTTGCTGTAGTTAACAGCAGTACTTGTAGTAACCGAACTTTGAGTGGTTCCGATCTGAGTTCCATTCTGGTCGATAACCTGGAAGTTGTTTATGGTTCCAGCGGTTAAACCGGAGACGGAGAAGCTCATCGCGGTGAACTTGATCGAGTCACCAGAAGCCAAGACGTCAAACTTAGCCAAGACCTGATGCGTGTTTCCAGCAACCGCGTTGGTCGAAGGAGACTGCGAGTCGAGGCTCATTACCAATCCACCCTGGTTGATGGTGACATTGTAGAAGTTGTACGGGAAGGTGGTCGGGGTTTGAGCCGTAGCACCAATTCCAACATTGTACATGCTGTCAACAGCCGAGATGTCGGAAGCCTGCTGGATCGAAAGCTGGAAGGTTCTTCCAACTCCGCCAGTAACGTCGGCGTAGACCGATAAGGTAACGGACTGGCCCGAAGCCAACAGAAGCGGGTTCGACGAAAGGTCGAAGGTCGCAACGTTGTTGTCCAACGAGACGGTAGATCCGAGCTGAGTGCTGCCGTTCATCAATTTGATGTTCTGCAAGTATCCAGCCTGAATGCTGCCGATGTTGGTCAAGCGAATCGAGTTAATCTTGATCGGGTCGTTCGCGGCCTGAAGACTGAACTGACCAGCCAAGTAGTTGGTCTGTCCGGCATTCACGGTCGTGTCGAGGTTGTTGGTCAAGTTGGTGACATTTAAGGTCGCCAAGTTGGTCAAGCTAACCAAAGTGAACGAGTTTCCGGTAATCGGGAACGTTCCGTTCACGGTGTCGGTCGAAGCCAATCCGACGTTAGAGGCCGAAGCCAAAGCTAACTGTAAGACGTGGCTAGCCGAAGATGTAGCGCTAGTGATGTCAGCACTGACAGTGATCGAAACAGTCTGACCAGCCGGAACGGTGAACAAACCACCACTCGGGTTCGAGAAGGTGATAGCGCCGTTGTTGATTCCGGTGTTCTGGGCAAGCCTGTTCGCACCCTGATACAGGTAGACGGTCTGCAGGTCAGTGTCCTGTGAGAAGCCCTGCCTGGTTAAAGTCAGGTTGTTCACGGTCTCAGCCTGAGATCCAGCGGTGAAGTTCAAAACCATAAGCGGGGTGTTCATGGCGTTGATAGCCACGTTGCCCGAAGCCGGGTTAGTTGAACCTAACGAAACCGTAAGACCAGTTCCGGTCGGAACGGTCGTGCCGGTGCCAGTGGT
The DNA here is from genome assembly GCA_027448785.1 of Candidatus Colwelliibacteriota bacterium. Classification (GTDB taxonomy): domain Bacteria; phylum Patescibacteriota; class Minisyncoccia; order UBA6257; family Colwellbacteraceae; genus JACWAO01. The sequence goes on from DAIDMW010000010.1 coordinate 4,063, forward strand.
GGTTCCAGTGGTGGTGGACAACTTCACGTACTCAGCTCGAGAGAGAGGACCGAAGTATCCAGCCGACGGGGTAACACCATTAGCAGCCTGCCACTTAGCCAAAGCCGCCTTGGTCGCAGGACCAAAGTACTCGGTTTCGTGGCCGACAGAGCCAGCACCGCTAGCGGCTACGGTAAAGCCGGAAGCGTTGAGGTACTCCTGCAAGCACTTCACGTCGGCGCCAGTCGAACCCACAGTGAGGTTGCGGGTGAAAGTGCACGAGACGGAAGCAGTTCCAGTGGTAGTAGTACCTCCCTGCGCCGCGAGCTGCGATTGCAACTGCTGCACCTGAGCGAGCAAAGCCTGGATCTGAGCCTGCAAGTCCGTGGAAGTAGCCGCGTTTGCAGGAGCGATCATCAGAGCTCCACCCAGCCAGACAGCAGTGGTCAAAGACAGACCAACGGCCGCAATTTTCTGGGAAATTTTTCTGCTCATTATTTTTTTCGTAATCTAGAAATTCGTTGTTGATTTTTTTTCAGATGATCATCCACCTAAGTCATCGACCCGCCGCCTACCGTGAGGGAGTGGCAAAGCTGACAATCAATAGATAACCCTAGTCGCTAATGAAGTAATAAATTAAAAAACTTCCTCGAGCAAGGAAGCTGGCTGCGGGACCGGACAAAATCTCCTCCCCTTCAACCATCCTGCCTCACTCAAGACGATCTTTAACTTATTAAACTTATTCTACGCAAACGCCTCAAACCTTTCAATACTTCGATTAGAATGTTTTCTGTGGAAAACCGAAGCTGCGTCGGTTCTGGCGTTCTAACATTTAGAACGCTTTCAAATCCTCGCTGGTTACAAGTGACGTGCCTCCTCCGGAATGAATCCGCAGGTGAACCTGGGGGCCGGAAGGGCCACCCGATTTTTCCAGCTTGCCGGATTCGCTCAGTTGCCGGATGTCGTTCCGCAAGGTGCGGTCGCTGAATCCGGAAAAGCGCACATAAATATCCTTGGCACGGCAGCCTTCCGGAAATCCGGCAATGTATGCCAGTATTTCCGCTTGCCGGTTGGCAGCGTTTATTTGCTGGTCGGTCTCCTGGGTCTTTCCGGATGCCGGATTGCCGGATTGCCGGATTATGCCGGACTCGGCATTGCCGGATTGCCGGATTGCCGAATTGCCGGAAACGGCGGAACGGTCGGCAGCGGCGGAAGAACGAATGGAAGTAAGCTCTTTGCCAACTTCCCTTCCAACCTCTCTCCCCTCTCTGCCGCCAAAGCCGGAAAGAATGAAGGAACCCGGAGACTTAACCGTCTCTTTAATCTTCTGCTTCAAGGCACCGATCTCCCTTTCTAAAACCGAGGAGTTTATCTGGCTTATCTCGCCAACGGTTTTTCCCAAAACGATAATCCTCTCCAGCCTTTCCAAGCTAGGGAGGCTGGGCAATTCCAACTCCTCCGGATTGACTCTGGAAACGATCTCTACTGCCGCCGAGATCAACTCTCTTTTTAGGCTCGGCTCGCGGACCAATGTGGCAACGCGGAAGACCGCGGCGCTTATCTCCTGGATCAATTTCCAACCGTCTTCCTTAAACATTTGCCCTGATACTAATACATCCGGCAATGGCCGTCCAGTGTTTCCGGAAAAGCTTTTTCCGGAATCCGGCAAACATCCGGCAATCGTTGCCGGATTGCCGGATCACTACCTAGGAAAGCGTTGCCGGATTGCCGGAAATGCGGAAATACATTTATCTCCATTTAACAGGGTATTAATCCCTCTTGCCGGATTGCCGGATAGCCTTTTTCCAGATTGCCGGATTATCCGGCAAAGCCATCTCTTCCGGAAGTCCGGTCTTCCGGCAATCCAGAAGACCAAAATTAACATCCGGAAAATCCCATCGTTTAACGATTTCCGGATCTTTTCCACAGGATTTCCACATCCGGCAAGCAATTGCCGGAAACGCAAAAGTAAAAATGAAAAGCGAAAAACAACGACCGGCCGTTAGTCGCCTGTTCTTTTGCGCTTTGCGTTTTTAGTTTTGCACCTTAAGTTATCCACAGTTACTAATCACCGCTGCCTGATCAGACTGAGATGATTAGTATCGGAAAAAATGTCCCATTTGACCCATTTGACGACTAGAATAGGATAGGTTATCGCCCCTCATATCCTCGATAATGATTTTTACTAACCCTTCCCTCTCCTCTTGCCTTATAATTGAGACACATGAACAAAAGGACTTTGGTTTTGGCGGTTTTGGACGGATGGGGCATTGGCAAGAAGAACAGGTCGAACGCGATCTACGCCGCCGAGCCGGAGAATATGAATATGATCCGCCACACCTATCCGGGCGGCTCGCTCCAAGCCTCGGGCATCGCCGTCGGGCTGCCCTGGGGCGAGGAAGGAAACTCCGAGGTCGGCCACATCACCCTGGGCGCGGGCAAGGTTATCTACCAGCACTATCCGCGCATTACCCTACTCATCAAGGACGGGAACTTTTTTAAAAACGAGACGCTGCTCCAGGCCGTCTCCAAGGCATCCTTGAACCGAGGGGCAATCAACCTGGTCGGACTGCTAACCGAATCCAACGTCCACGCCTCATATGAACACCTCTCGGCCCTCATTGATCTCATAAAAACACAGAACGCCGGTCGGCTGAATCTCCACCTTTTCACCGACGGACGCGACGGACCGCCGAAAGGCGCCGCCGTTCTCCTACAGAGAATCCAAAACCAACTTAAAGATATTCCCAACGCCGGCATCGCCAGTATTTCGGGAAGGTACTTCGGCATGGATCGCGACAACCACCTGGATCGAACCAAGGCCGCGGGCGACGCGATACTCGGAAAAATAGCGCCGACGGGCGGGGCCGACCCGGTAAGATACGCCGACCTGTCCTACACCAAGGGCGTGACCGACGAGTACTTGCAGCCGATACTCTTCGACGGAGACCGCGCCGCCAAGCCCGGAGACAGCGTCATCTTCTTCAACTTCCGCGAGGACCGGATGCGGCAGATCGCCGACTACCTTATTAAGGCCCTCGCCCCGGCTTCCTATATATGCTCGTTCACCGAATACTCTCCGCAGCTGAATATCCCGGTCGCCTTCCCGCAGGAAAAGGTAGTTAACCCCTTGGGCCGCGTCCTCTCCGAGAACCGCCTCATCCAGCTCCGTCTGGCCGAGACCGAAAAGTACGCCCACGTTACCTACTTTTTCAACGGACTGCGTGAAGAGCCCTTTCCCAACGAGTACCGCGTTCTCGTCCCCTCGCTCACGCTGGCGCGGCCGGACGAGCACCCCGAGATGAGGGCCAGAGAGATAACCACCAGGGCGATCTCGGCTCTGACCGAGGAGAGGATCTACGACTTCATCCTGGTCAACTACGCCAACCCCGACATCATCGCCCATACCGGAAACTACGACGCCACGGTGGCGGCGATAAAGGAGACTGACAAACAGATCGGCGACCTGGCCAAGGCCGTCCTGCAAAACGAGGGAATACTGCTCATCACCGCCGACCACGGCAACGCCGAGGTGATGATCGACCCGCGCACCGGCCTGCCCGAGACCAAGCATAATCCGAGCCCTGTCCCCTTCTATGCCGTTATAAAAGGATGGGAGCGGCAGAAGACCGATGAACAGGTGGATATGATTGAAATGGAGAGCATCGGCGTCCTTTCCGACGTTGCGCCGACCATTCTGGAGCTGATGGGCATCCCCAAGCCGGCAGAGATGACGGGAATGAACCTGGTACAAGAGCTAAGGTAGCGCAAAGCGAAAAGCGCAAAGCTAAAAATAATCGATCGGTTACCGGAGGTAGCGCAAAGCTAAAAGCGCAAAATGAAAAATGAAAAACAAGCCGAGCTACCTTATATATAATTAAGAAAATGCCAAGGAAAAGCGGCGACTTAAAACAAAGGGCTTATATTTATTCCCTGAAGATAATAAGGTTCATAGATAAGCTGGATAAAAGGGATTACAGTGTCCAGATAATTTCCAGACAACTGCTCAGAAGCGCCAGCAGTGTCGGGGCCAACGTAATAGAAGCTCAAGCCGGAAGCACTAGAAAAGATTTCACCAATTTTTTCCGGCACGCTCTAAAATCCGCCAACGAAAGCGTATTTTGGCTCGGCCTGCTCAGAGATTCCCATAAAGCCGACAAAAATGAGTCTAATAAACTACTTTTAGAAACCAAAGAGATCGCCAACATACTAGGATCCAGTATTTTGACTTTAAAGGGAAAAAAGGCGTAAATTCCAGTCATTTATATACCTTTCCGTTATTTTGCGCTTCGCGCTTTTAATTTTGCACTTCGCTATATGCTATAATTTAATGGTAAACAATCTTCTATGAAGCTGCTTAAGACCATTATCGCATCTTTTGTCGCCAACGGGGTGGGGCTTTATCTGGCCAACGCCTACGTGCCGGGCTTCTATATAACTCTGGACGCCAAGCAGCTCGCCATAGCCGCGGCGGCTCTGATGGTTATCAACCTCCTTATCCGTCCGGTCTTGAAGCTCCTTCTGTGGCCTTTAATGATCCTAACCTTGGGTCTGGCCGGGTTACTAATAAACGCCATCGCCCTTTACATTCTTGACTATCTGATGCCTTCTGTTACAATAAGCGGGTTCACACCACTGGTTTACGCCACTCTAATAATCACCGCGGCCAACCTGGTCGTCGGCCTTCTAGCCAAGATTTTATAAGCTAAAGCTAATGAATTCCTATATCAGTTTCGCGCTAATCGCCGTCTCCATCATCCTCACCGGGCTAATCCTAATGCAGGACCGCGGGACCGAGGCCGGAGGCATTTTCGGCGGCTCGAACGTCGGAGGCTATTATCAGCAGCGGCGCGGATTGGAAAAGGTAATTTTTAATTCAACCATAGTATTAATCGCCGTTTTCGGCCTTCTTTCGATAGCCAACCTGGTTATCAAGTAGATTTCCGGCCGTCCGGCAAAAGAGATATGCTTTTAGACCTGCTTCGCTCTCTTTCGCGAAAAGAGAAGATAGTTTTTATCGGGGCCCTAGTCGTCTTCGTTATGGCGGCCATTCTTTCAATCTCCGACTACTTAAGCCACAACACCACCACCGTCCCGGCCTACGGCGGCGAGTGGCGGGAAGGCGTCGTCGGCCAGCCGGTTTTCGTGAACCCGGTGCTGCCCACGACCGAGGCCGATCAGGACATCGCCAGCCTGGTTTTCGCCCCCTTGGGCCAGATGATCGACGCCATCACCCAGGTTAACGCCACCACCTGGGACGTCCATCTGAAGCAAGGGCTGAAATGGCAGGACGGCGCGCCGATAACCGCCGACGACGTGGTCTTCACCGTGAATACCATCGAAGACCCGACCGTAAACTCCCCGCTCTTCGCCAGCTTCCAGGGCGTGCGGGTGACGAGATTGAGCGAGCTATCGGTCAGATTCACCATCTCCAACCCTTACGTCTTCTTCGTCAAAGACCACATCGAGAACCTCGGCATCATTCCAGCCCACATTTTCAGCGGCAGCGCGGTGCAAAACATCAAGCTTTCCAAATACGGACTGAGCCCGGTCGGCTCCGGACCGTACATGGTCGACTCGTATCAGCACGACGGTAGCGGCTTCATCACCTCCATGACCCTGAGCCCCAATCCCAACTACTTCGGCCCCCGGCCGCACATCTCGACCATGGTCTTCAAGTTCTATCAAAACAACACCGATATGATCAGAGCCTTCAACTCGGGGGAAATCGACGGACTAGGGCTGTCAACCGCCAACTCCCTCAGCCAGGTTACCTTGCGCCATCAGACCCACGTCCTCACCTCCCCGCGCTATTACGCCATCTTCATCAACCAGAACTCGACCTCCTCGCTGAAGAGCCTAGCTGTGCGACAAGCGCTGGATGGCGCGATCAATAAGACTGCTTTGGTCAAGCAGCTCTTTAACGGCTACGCCACGCCATACTACGGACCGATCGCCTCAACCACCAACCAGAACACCAAATTCAACACCAAGCTACTGCAGGGATTAAACCTGACTTTAACCGTCCCCAACGACCAGTTCCTGCTACAAACCGCGAAAATCGTCCAGAGCGACTGGCAGGCGGCCGGAGCAACGGTAACCATCAACGCTGTAGACGCTAGCAACTTGGAGAACTCCGTTCTAAAAAACAACAACTACCAACTGCTGCTGTTCGGCAACATAGTGAAGAGCAACCAAGACCTCTTTTCCTTCTGGGACTCAAGCCAGTTCCCCTACCCGGGCCAGAATCTGGCGCTCTACAGTAACAGCCAGGTGGACAGCCTCTTGGAGGACTACCGCAGCAACCCAAGCGCCTCGGCGCGGGCGACCGATCTCACGACTGCGAGCAGTCTCATCGCCCAGGATTTCCCGGCTATCTTCCTTTACTCACCCGATTACATCTACGTCAGCTCGCCCAACCTCCAGGGCTTCAGCAACCAGAAGGTGATCAATACCTCGGACGACTTGTTTTCCGATATCAATAACTGGTATGTTAAAACAAGAATGGTCTTGAAGTAATTAATCCTCCGTCCGCCGACCGGCGAACGGACCACCCGCCCGGGTGGCGAAATTGGCAGACGCGCAGCGTTCAGGGCGCTGTGGACGCAAGTCCATGGGAGTTCAAATCTCCCCCCGGGCACATTTCGACTCGCTTCGCTCGCTCAGTGCAGGCATTCCGACAGACTAAACGCAAACATCCGTCGAAATCAATGCAAACACGAACGGAAAAAGCGAGAATCTCGAATAGGCTTAATTTCCCTGCCTAAAAACGGGAGAGATAAAAAGATAAATGATAGAAAAAGAGAAAAAAAACAGCAGCGGATACTACTCTGCTCGCGGACCCGTCAGGCGCGGCTCGCTGAGCCGCGGCCCGTCCGGATCGCACGGCGTTTCCCGCCGCCCTTCCGGCGGCAGGCCGCCTTTAGCGCGCGCGCCGAAAGCGGCGCAGGCTCCAGAGGGTGAGGCCCCGGACGCGATCCGATTCATCCCCTTAGGAGGATTGGGCGAGATCGGCCGCAACATGGCCTACCTCGAGTACAAGAACGAGATTCTGGTCTTTGATATGGGATTGCAATTTCCCGAAGAGGAGACTCCGGGGATCGACTTTATCATCCCAAACATCACCTCGCTCGAGGCGAAAAAGCAGAACATCAAGGGAGTGGTCTTAACCCACGCCCACTACGATCACATCGGCGCCGTCCCCTACTTAGTAGGCAAGCTGGGCAATCCGCCGATCTACACCTCAAAGCTAACTAGGGCCATCATTGAGAAGCGCCAGGCTGAGTTCACCAACGCACCCAAGCTAAACGTCACTATCGTAAACGAAGGCGACAAAGTTAAGCTGGGAGACTACTTCGACCTGGAATTCTTCGGAATGTCGCACACCATCCCCGACAACATCGGCACCGTCGTCAAGACTCCTGTTGGAAACATCGTGCACTTTTCCGACTTCCGCATCGAGTACGACGATAAAGGCGAAGCTAAGGGATTAGAGGAACTTCGGCGCGTCGGAAAAATGGGTATTGATTGCTTAATGATCGACAGCACCAACGCCGAAGAGTCGGGCCACTCACTTTCGGAGAAAACCGTCGAGAAAAATCTGGAAGAACTCTTCAAAAAAGCCGAGGGGCGCATAATTCTCGCCACCTTTTCTTCGATGCTTACCCGGCTGGGCGAGATTATAAAGATCGCCGACAAGCTCGGGCGAAAAGTGGTCATCAACGGCCGCTCGATGAAAGACAACATCGAGATCGCCCAAAACCTCGGCTATATCAAGGCTCGCAAGGGACTGATTATTCCGGCCGAAGAGATTAACAAGCATAAAGACAACGAAATAATGGTCTTAACCACCGGCGCACAAGGCGAATCGACCGCGGGGTTAATGCGTATCATAAACGGAGACAACCGCAACATTCAGATCAAGCCCGGAGACTCGATTGTTTTCTCGTCTTCGGTCATACCCGGAAATGAGCGCAGCGTCCAAGCCTTGAAAGACAATCTTTCGCGCCAAGGAGCGATTGTTTACCACTCGAAAATAATCGACATTCACGCCAGCGGTCACGCTCCGAAAGAAGACCTGCGAATGGCGATGGAATCGATTAATCCGAAATTCGTCATACCGATCCATGGCTACTACTTCATGCGCGCCACTAACGCTCAAAACGCGGCCGACGTTGGCATACCGCGGGAAAATGTCCTTCTCATGGACAACGGCCAGGTGGCCTTAATCAACCGCGAGAAAGCTTACGTCTCCGCCGAAACCGTGCCGGCCTTTTACGTCATGGTCGACGGGTTGGGAGTTGGCGACGTGCAAGAGGTGGTATTACGAGACCGCCGTATGCTTGCCCAAGAGGGAATGTTGGTCATTATCGTTACCTTAGACCGACAAACCGGACAGGTATTGAAGAACCCCGACATCATCTCCCGCGGCTTCATCTACCTTAAGGAAAGCCAGGAGATTTTGAACGACATCCGCAAGCGGATCCGCGGCATCGTCAGCCGCATCCCCCGCCGCGACCAGGACCCCGACTACCTGAAGACCGTCTTCCGCGACCAGATTAGTCAGTTCATCTACACCAAGACCTACCGCCGCCCGATGATTCTGCCGGTGGTAATAGAGGTCTAGAAACGAAAAGCGAAAAACGCAAAAGTAAAAACAACGGTTATAGCAAACTATGCCGTTGTTTTTCGTTTTTAGCTTTTAGCTAGCCGTTGACGAAATCTACCCGCTTGCTACCATGACAATGTCTTTCGGTTCCCATAACCGGAAGGGTATCACATCCAAGGGTCGCCCTCCGTGAGGAGGGCGACTTTTTTATTTACTTTTTTATTTCTAAAACACGCCTTCTTTAACTCTATGCCGTAAATGTTTACCCCAAATTTCTTCAATCCCACCGTCGGTTCTTTTGCGCTTTGCGCTTTAAGTTTTGCTCTTCTTTGTTTTGCACTTTTTAAAGCGCGATTTATTTACTAATATATCCATATGAAGCCTATTATCGTAAGCGGGATAAAGCCGTCAGGGGTACTCCACATCGGAAATTACCTGGGAATGATCAAACAGTCGGTTGACTTGCAGGAGTCCGGAAAATACTCCTGCCTTTACTTCGTCGCCGATTATCACTCCCTGACCACCGGATACAAACCCGAGGAAAAATCCGCCGAGGTGATGGGAATAATAACCGACCTCCTGGCAGCGGGATTGGATCCTAAAAAATCCATTCTTTTCGTCCAGTCGCATATTCTCGAGCATGCCAACCTTGCTTGGATTTTCAACACGCTAACATCGATGGGGCAGCTGGAAAGAATGGTCGAGTACAAGGAAAAAGTGGCCGAGGGGCAGGTGCCGAACGCCGGCCTTTTCGACTACCCAGTCCTCATGGCCGCCGATATTTTACTGTATAAGGCGCGAAAAGTGCCTGTTGGCGAAGACCAGCGCCAGCACCTCGAATTGGCGCGCGATATCGCGCGGACTTTCAATAAAAAATTCGGCGAGACCTTCCCCGAACCGGAAGGCGTGTTTACGAAGGCACTGCGAGTGATGAGTTTGAGCGATCCGAAAAAGAAAATGTCGAAGACGATGCCGGCCGGCTGCCTGTATCTCACCGACTCCCCGAAAAAAATCGCCGAGAAAATAGGCGCGGCGGTGACCGACTCGCAGAAGGAGGTCGGGTACGATCCCAAGAACCGCCCGGGAATCTCCAACCTCGTGAATATCTACGCCGAGTTCAGCGACGACACTCCCGCCGCCGTCGTCAAAAAATTCCAGGGAGCGAGCTATAAGGAGTTTAAGGGCGCGGCCGCCGAGCTGGTCAGCGAAAAGCTGCGCGAGATACAGGAGAGAAAATCCGAGATCGAAAAAAATAAAAAAGAAATTATGCGGATAGTCGGAGAAGGAGCCGAATCGGTTCGTCCCGTCGCTCAAAAAACCTTAGCGGAGGTAAAAAATAAAATCGGACTGGTATAAGGCCAACCTTCAGAAAAACGAGAAGAGGCGTAGCAAGATTGCTACGCCTCACGCGTTTTTTAGTAGCTAATCCCTCCGGCGGGGAGAGAGTAGATACCCAGCCGCCCGTTAAGGGCGACTACCTGAAATCCGAGCAGCTGGAAGACCTCAGCTGCCGGGTACTGAATCGTACCATTGGCGGCCAAGAAGGGCTGATCCTCGGGACTTACCGAAACGGATTGCACATTCCCTCCACAGTTCACAAGAGCAACCTCGCCCATGGGCCAGTAGAGAGAGCAGGAGCCGTGTCTCGCCTCGAGGAAAATTTCGCCATGTCTCGTGGAATACGAGCTTGCAACGTCCATCTTGGACAAGACAAGGCCCATATCCCTCAATGCGAGAAAGACAGCTCCGTTGACCAGAGTTGGCGACTGAGACATACGAAACCCGTGTACAATCACCTCTTCGCGCATCTGCACCTTCTCGGTATAGGTTGGCGAGGAGGTCGGATTGCCTCCGCTCGTCGCTCCAACGAGCTCCTTTTCTCCGTAGAGAAGCCAAGGATATCCGTTTGAGACGATCGCAAAGTGACTCGTGATCCGCGGAGCTGCTGAGGCGTAAGCCGGAACGGCCATCGCGACAAGCAAAGCCATAAGAAGCGCAAACCGGAACTTCATAAAACCGAACCCCTTCCAATCAAAACTCGAACACTATTAAGTTTTAAGAAAACAATTCTGCTTTCTTGTTAACACTTTTTAAGATATTTGTCAATATCTAGCTTATTTTGCTCAGCCCGACCCAGATGCTTGTGCCATCTATCTCGGCCGAGGTCTCGGCGTCGAATTTCGTTCCGCGGCGAAAAGTCAGGCTCTTAGCGTTCACCGCCTTGGCCAGCTGTTTTTCGTTTCTTTCGGCCGCGTCGCGCACCGCGCCCGAGGCTTCGATCATCAGAGAAATGCCATTTTTCGGCGAAAGGTCCGCCTTCTGGCGTAAGCTCTGCACCAGTCTGGCCAGTTCGCGCATAATCCCCTCTTCTTTCAGCTCGGGGGTGATGACGGTGTCCAGCACAACCTCGCCGGCCTTGAGCTTCGGGTCGAAAATAATCTCCTTGACGTTGACCTCGTCTCTGAGGATCTCCAACAGCTCCGCATCTTTTTCAAAACCAGTCGAACTCTTAGGTAGGCGCGCCGAGGCAAGCGGCTGGCGAACCTTTATCTTTTCTTCATTGCGCTTGGCGAGAATGAGCGCGGCCACTTCCCGTAATTCGGCCATAGCTGCCAAAAGTTTCTTGTCGATTAGTTTCTTATCGGCCTTAGGCCACTCCGCCAGGTGCACCGAGGGCTCGCCGCCTTTTAGCGATTGATACAGCGCCTCGGCAAAGAATGGAGCAAACGGAGCGGACAACTTGGCTATCTCCAAGAGAGTTGCTCCAAGAGTCTCCGCCGACTCCTTTCGGCCGCGGCTGCGCCTGATGTACCAACGCGAAAGGTCGTCCACCAGAGCCTCGATCTCGCGGGCCGCCTGACCGATTTCGTAAATTTCGAGATTGGCGGTAGCCGAAGCGATCGTTTCGTTCAGTCTGGAAATTATCCAGGCATCAAGTCTGTTTATTTTTTTCTTGGAAGTTTTGCTTCCCGTCCGCGATCCTCCGAGAGTCAGGTAGAAGTTGTAGGAGTTGTAAACAGTGAGGAAGAAGCGACGCAGGGCTTTGCGCAAATCCTCTTCGTCGAAGTTCTTCGGGTCGGCGGGCGGATTGATGGTGTAGAAGTACCAGCGAACCGTGTCGGCTCCGTACTTGTCCATCACCTCCCACGGGTCGACGACGTTGCCTTTGGACTTCGACATCTTCTGTCCGTACTTGTCGCGGATAAGTCCCAAAGAAATAACATTCTTGTAAGGGGCTTTTCTTCCGAGAAGAACAGCTTCGGCGAGCAAGGTGTAGAACCAGCCCCTAGTCTGGTCGATGCCCTCGGCGATGAAGTCGGCCGGATAGCCGCCTTTCTTGTCGATATACTCCTTGTTCTCGAACGGATAATGGACCGAGGCCAGCGGCATGCCGCCCGAGTCGTACCAAACGTCCGCCACCTCGGGCACGCGCCGCATCAGTCTACGACACTTCGGACAGGCTAAGTCCACGCGGTCGACGTAAGGACGGTGCAGATCGACCGGCCCCAAATCGCCGTAAGGATAGTTGTGAAACTCCAGCCTCTTCAGCTCAGCCAAATTAATATAAGAAAGCCTCATAGCCTCCTCGTTATCGATTCCCTTTACCGCGGCCTCGAGCATCCACAACGGGTCGCCGTGTCCCACGATTAAGATGTTCTTTCCTTGGTAGCGCCGGTTAACGTCCAAGACGAAGGCAAGCATTCTCTTTTTAACATCCTCTAGATTCTCGCCTCCCTCCGGCCGCTTGGTAAACTCTTCCAAAGGATTTTTGAAAAAACGCTTGTGCTCGGCAACTTTTTTCCAATTGAAGACGCCTGTGTTTATCTCATCCAGCCGCTCGTCCTCGATGATCTCGATTTCCTTCAGCGCGCTTCTGCACGCCTCGGCTATGACGCGGGCGGTTTCGCGGGTCCGCTCGTAGGGCGAGGTGAATATTACATCTATTTTCTTGGCAGCGACTTTCTTGGCCAAGGCTTGTATCTGCTTTTGGCCACGGGGAGTGAGGTGGTTGACCTTTCTTCCCTCCTCCGGTCCCGAGGCGATGAAATCGCGAATGTTCGATTCGGCCTCGCCATGGCGCGCGATGTAAAAAACGTTTCGGTGGTAGTCGTGCTGGTCTAGTTCGGCCAGGCTGCCTATGACGAGCTCGTGCCCTTTCTCGCACTTCCAGATCGGCAACGGCGTGCCCCAGTACCTCTCGCGCGAGATGGACCAATCAACGGCCTCTTTAATCCACTCGCCGAAGCGGCCGGTTTTGATGTGAGAAGGAACCCAGTTGATCGTCTGGTTAGCCTGCTGCATCTCCTTGCGCAGCTTGGAGACGGTGAAAAACCAGCTGCTGCGCGCAAAATATATCAGCGGCGTCGAACACCTCCAGCAGAACGGGTACTCGTGCTCGGCCGCGGTCGCAAGATACATCAAGCCGCGCTGCTCCAGGTCTTTGATGATGTCTTGGTCCGCTTCCTTGATGAACTTTCCGCTGCCGGGAAAATCGCCGGCCACGCGTCCGCGGTCGTCGATGGTTATCGGAAAAGGCTTTTTGCCCAGGAGCTTAAAGTCCTCCTCGCCGAAAGCGGGTGAGATGTGCACCAACCCGGTCCCATCCTCGGCCGAAACGAACTCGCCGGCAATAACCTTGTAGAAGTGCGTATTCTTGGCGGCCAGGCCGGATGGATAAAGCGGCTCGTATAATGTGCCGACCAAATCTTTTCCAACCTTCTCGTCGACCGCATCCTTCTCGCTCAATCCCGGAGGAACCGAGTGGCTCCAAAGGAATCCTTGTTCGGACCGGAACTTCTTGTATGAAAGCTTGGGATGGACTGCAACCGCAACGTTAGACGGAAGCGTCCAAGGAGTGGTGGTCCAAACCAACAGATACTCGCCGTCCTTTATTTTGAACTTAACGTAGATCGAGGGGTCTTTTGCCAGGCGGTAGACTTCGGGCTGGGCCAGCTCGTGGCTGGAAAGAGGGGTTCCGCATCTCGGACAGTACGGGACGACTTTTCGCGACTCCGCCAAATATCCGCGGTCGCTGATTTTCTTGAAAGTCCACCACAGGCTTTCGATGTATTTTGGATCATAAGTGACGTAGGGATTGTCTAGGTCGAGCCAGTAACCGATGCGTTCGGTGAAAGTCTTCCACTCTGCAAGATACTTCCAAATGTTCTCCTTGGCCTTTTCATTGAAGACCTCGATGCCGATCTTCTCCTCGATCTCGCGCTTTTCTTTTACGCCGAGCTCCTTCTCCACGCCGAGCTCGATCGGCAAGCCGTGAGTGTCCCACCCCGCGCGGCGCGGGACGTTGTATCCCTGCATTGTCTTGTACCGCAAGATAATGTCTTTGAAGACTCGCGCCAGAATGTGGTGCAAGGCCGGGTGGCCGTTGGCGTAAGGTGGCCCTTCGTAGAAGACGAAGTTCTTGCGTCCGCGGCGCGATTTGACGGTCTTCTCGAAGACGCGCCTTTTTTTCCAGAGGTCGGCGACTTTCGCCTCCAATTCGGCGGGGCGATACTCTTTAAGGTCTTTCAGCATAGGGATTGGATATGAAAAATATACCTTAATAAAAGGCAAATTCCAAATCCGAAACAAATTTAAAAGCGCAAAGCGCAAAGAGAAAAGCGCAAAATAACGGTAGGCCGTTAGTCGTCGATTCTTTTAAGCTTTGCGCTTTGATTTTTGCGCTTTTTAAAGCCTTTCCACCGTCTCCAGGCCCAAAATTCTGATTCCTTTTTCTAATACAATAGAAGCGGTCCGGACCAAGGCCAGGCGCGAAGCGCGAACCTCGGGTTCGGCGGTCAGGACCGGCTCGGCGTGATAAAAGTTGTTCATTGCCTCGGAAAGCTCGTACAAGTATTCGGCCAGGTAATGCGGCGCACAGTTGTCCGCGGCGCGGCCGAGGACCTCGGGAAATTCGGAGAGTTTCAGCGCCGCCCGCTTCTCCGCTTCGGTCGTAAATCCGCGGATGATTTTGGCCGCCGCCCTCGATTTCTTTATGATGCTGCGCAAACGCGCGTAGGTGTAGAGAAGATAGGGCGCGGCGTTACCTTCAAAGGCAAGCATCTTCTCCCAATCGAACAAGATGTTGCTCGTCCGGTTCTGTGAGAGATCGTTGTATTTCAAGGCGTCGATGCCGATAATCTCCGCCGTTCTTCTTTTCTCGCGGCCTTTTATCTCCGGAGCCTTCTCTTCCAGAACCTTGCCGGCTTTATCAACCGCTTCGTTTATAACCTCGGAAAGCGAGATGTGTTTCCCGGCCCTGGTGGACAACTTCTTCGCGTCTCCTCCCAAAACCAATCCGAATTTTATGTGGATCAACTCTTGGTCGCGCAGATAGCCGAGCTTTTTTAGAACGGCAAATAATTGTTCGAAATGCAAATATTGTTCGGCGCCGACTACATATAAAATCTTGTTCGCTTTGTATTTTTCCAGCCGGTACTTGGCGGCGGCGATGTCGGTCGTGGCGTAAAGATACGCCTCGTCCGACTTCTGAATGACGAAGGGCGGCAGATTTTCCTCGTCCAAGGGGATAATAATCGCGCCTTCGCTTTTCACCGCCAATCCGCGGCGCAACGCCTCGTCCACAATACCTTTAAGGAAAGGCTTGTAGAAGCTTTCTCCGTGCGAGACATCGAACCGGACACCCAGTCGCTTCGCCACTCTGGCAAACTCGCTCATGCTAAGCGAGTAGATCTTCCGCCAGAGGCGCATGTTTTCCGAGTCGCCGGCCTGCAGCTTTCTCGTCTCCTCGCGCGCAATCTCCTCGAGGCGCGGATCCTCCTTCATACGCGCGTTATACTCGACGTAAAGCCGCAGGAACTCGTCGATCGACAGCTCAACCTTCCCCTCTCGACTCTTTTCCCTGTAAGCAGCGATCATTATCCCGAACTGCTTTCCCCAGTCTCCGGGATGATTCCACGAGACGACGCGGTATCCTTGGGAACGGTAGATGTTATAGAGAGCCTGACCGATGATGGTCGAGCGCAGATGGCCGAAGTGTAGAGGCTTGCCGATGTTGGGCGATCCATACTCGACGATTACTTTTTGTCCGGCCCCCCTTTTCGAATCACCCCAGGCGGCTCCGGCCGAAGAGATTTTCTTAAACGTCTCATTAATGTTTTTCTCCGACAGCCAGAAGTTGATGAATCCCCCGGCGACCTCCATCTTCTCGAAATACCCTTCGGGCACAACGGCCATGATTTTTTCCTTTAACCTCTCGGCCTCGTCTTTTGGAGAGGCGCCGTTCCTCTTGGCTATAGCGAAAGCCGCGTTGGTAGAAAACTGTCCCCGACCGGCAACTTTTGGCCGCTCCACGGAAAACTCCAACTCCTCTCCAACCGCGGCGGAGACCATTGATCTAATTTCATCGATCATTGCGCACATTATATAAGTGTTTGGCCACTAGTGGCTAGTGACTAGCGACTGTTTTGAGCTTTGCGCTTTTAATTTTGCGCTCTATTATACAAACGATGCCCGACATCGCCTTTAACAAACGCGCCAACTTCGATTACGAGATATCCCAAAAGTTCGAGGCCGGAATCGAGCTCCTAGGGTTCGAGGTCAAAGCCGCAAAATCGGGGCGCATGAATATTGCCGGCAGCTACGCCGTCATTCGCGATGGCCAGGCCTGGCTACTCAACGCCGACATTCCGCCGTACCAGCCGGGAAACACCCCGGCCGATTACGACCCCAAACGCAGCCGCCGGCTTCTTCTGAAGAACGCGGAAATCAAATACCTAACCGGAAAAAGTCAGGAAAAAGGATTGACAATTCTCCCTCTTCGTGTTTATCTGCGGAAAGGACTGGTAAAGCTTGAATTGGGTATCGGACGCAGCCGAAAAAAGCAGGATAAGCGCGAAGTTATCCGCAGCCGAGAAATCCAAAGAGAGATCTCCAGGCACCTTTAAATTAACTATGTATACCGTATACATCCTCTACAGCTACAGAGACAAGATGTTGTACACGGGGTGCACAAATAATATTGCCAGAAGATTCAAACAACATTCTGCTGGACAAGTCTGTTCCACCAAGCATAGACTGCCATTAGCTTTGATATATCAAGAGTTTTTTAAATCCAAGGTAGAAGCTTTTAATAGAGAAAGATTCTTAAAAAGCCTTTGGGGAGCAAGAACAAAGAAGAAGATTCTCGAAAACTTTCTTGATAAACAACGTGGCTAGCGTTTTAAATATTAGGGCTAAGCCCGACTGGCTCACGCCAGTCTAGGGCCGCCCGAACATTCTAACGCTTAGAGTGTTAGAATGTTTTAGGGGGCGAAAGGCTTCGACGGTCGCTTTGCCCAGGAATAAGCAGGTCGAGCGCCTACTCGTTAAACAGGCACCAAAACATAACTGCCAATAACAGTTACGCTTCCGCTCCGGCTTTAGCTTACGCTTAAGGCCTGAACGGCATCGGTCCCGCAACGCCTAATAGCGGAATCCCGGTGTTATACATTAGGCTCGTCCCAGAGAACTCTTAGCCGGCTCTGGGCAAAATAAAGGCTAGGAAGGCCGCCCCGGGCCCTATCGGGGAACTAAGCTTGTAGAAAGTTCCTGAGTTTACTTCCGGACGGGGGTTCAATTCTCCCCGCCTCCACCAGAAAAAGCGCAAAACGCAAAGCTAAAAGCGAAAAACAACGACAGGTCGCCAGTCTTCAATTCTTTTGCGCTTCGCGCTTTTATTTTTGCGCCCCCGTTATCTCTTGCCAACCGGCGGATTTTCCACTAATATTTCCGTATCCAAGAAAACAAGATAAACAATCAAATAATGGCGCCGGAACTGCGGGTAGTCGGTGAAAGCGGCGAAAACCTCGGAGTGATGTCGCGTGATCAAGCGCTGGCCGAGGCTAAGGGAAGGAACTTGGACCTTATCCTAATCGCCCCTCAAGCCAATCCGCCCGTGGCTCGCATTCAGAGCTACGACAAGTTCCGCTACCAGAAGGAGGTTGAGCTTAAAAAGCAAAAACAGGCCCAGAAAATTTTGGCGCTGAAGCAGGTGCAAATCAGTCTGCGCGAGGCGAAAAATGATCTGCAAAACAAGGCTCAGCGCGTCGAGGAGTTCCTGGAAAAAGGGCACCGCGTAGAGATCCAGCTCACCATGCGAGGGAGAGAGAAAGGATTAAAAGACTGGGCCAGGCAGAAAATGGAGGAGTTCTTGGCTTTAATAGCGCTTCCCATCCGCCGCGAAGGAGAGATCAAGCAGGGTGGGCGCGGAATGCTGATTCAGATCGAAAAAGAAAAGTAATATGAAAACCAGAAAGACCATAACCAAGAGGATAAAGGTAACCGGCCGGGGCAAGCTGCTTCGCCGCGTTCGGGGCATCAGCCACAATATGTCCAAGAAGTCCTCGAGCGATCTCCAAAAAAAGAAGATCTATTCCTCCATTAGCAAAGCCGACCTAAAGAGGATAAAATCCCACATCTAAAAATATGACTAGAGTTAAAAGGGGTGCTTCCGCCCATAAAAAAAGGGAAAAGGTATTAAAACAAACCAAAGGCTTCCGCTGGGGACGAAAGTCCAAAGAAAAAGCCGCTAAGGAGGCGCTGCTCCACGCCGGAGCGCATGCTTACCGCGGCCGCAAGCAGAAGAAAAGGGATAAGCGCCAGCTATGGGAGGTGAAAATCAATGCTGCCTCACGCACCGAAGGAGTTAGTTACAGCAAGCTGATCTCCGCCCTGAAAAAGAAGGAGATTATCCTCAACCGGAAAAGCCTGGCCGAATTAGCCGAGCGAGAACCCGAAGCCTTCAAGAAAGTAGTGGCCGAAGCGCAGAAATAAGCGCAAAGCAAAGAAACGCAAAGCGAAAAACAATAATGTAGTTCTTTTGCATTTTGCACTTTTCGCTTTGCGCTTTGTCTAGTCTCTCTTCAAAGAATTCTCCGACCTGGGTCGGGGAGTTTTTTGTTCCTCCGGCCCGCGGCGCTCGCGGTTGCCATATTTAATAAAGTCGTGGGCTTTTTTCAGGACCGCCGCCGTGTCCCGGTATCCGCGCACTAGGCGAAGCGCGTCGCGGTAGTAAAACCAGCCGTACCCCTCGTGCTCCTCGGAGACGTTTATCTGCTTCTCCTTGGTTTCTCCCAGGTAAAAGATGACGATCTTAAAAATGCGGCTTTTGCCTTTAAAGAACGAAAAGCGCTCGTATCCTTTAAATCTGCGGTTTATCCTTAAGTCGTCGGCTTTCAGACCGGTTTCCTCGGCGGTTTCGCGGAGGGCCGCCTCCAGACTGGTCTCCCCGCGCTGCCCCTCTCCTTCTTTAATCTCTTTTTCGATATGCCCCTTGGGGAAGTTCCAATAGTCGCTGCCGTGATAGAGCAGCAAAAACTTCGGGCCTTTTACGTCCTTCCGATAAATTATTATTCCGGCTGATATTTCTTTTTGCATAATTCTATTTCAATGATTTCAACATTTTTTCGAGAGGCCAGGCGTTTATAACATCCGCTTTCTTCGCCCAGCCGCGGCGGGCCTGCGCAATCCCATAAGGAAGGTAATCGAAGTGCAGCGGAGCGTGCGCGTCGGAGTCGATAGCCAGCTTAACTTTAGCTTCGACGCAAAGGCGGATATACTCGTCCTTCAGATCCAGCCGATCGGGAAAAGCGTCGACTTCCATAACGGTCTTGGTCTTATTGGCAAATGAGATAATCTCCTTGATATCCAAATCGTAAGGGGCGCGGCGCTGGATAAGTCTCCCCGTCGGATGAAAAATTATATCCACATTGGGGTTGCTCATGGCTTTTTTGAGCCTCGCGGTCTGCTCAGTGGTAGGCAAGTCGAAGTATGAGTGGATCGAGGCGCCGACCACGTCGAGCTTGGACAAAGCACTGTCCGGCAGGTCTAAAGTTCCATCTTTGAGTATATCGCATTCGCTTCCTTTGAGCACCTTGATCTTTGCCCCGCGCTTGCGGAGCTTGCGGTTTACGGAATCAATCTCCTTTCCCTGCTCGGCCAAGCGCTTGGCGTCCAAGCCATGGGCCATCGCCAGCCGTTTGGTGTGGTCGGTTATGACGATATATTCCAGTCCGCTCTTAGCGGCGGCCAAGGCCATCTCTTCGATTGAAGCTGTTCCGTCCGTCCAGTCGGTCTGCGTTTGCAGATCCCCTCTCAAGTCGCCGTACCCGATTAGTTTGGGCAGCTTCCCGCTCTTAGCGGCGACAATCTCGCCCGCATCCTCTCGAAGTTCCGGCTCAATATACCTTAATCCCAGGGCTTTGTATAGTTCCTCCTCGGTCTTCCCGGCTATCCTCTTTCCTTTTGTATTAAACAGTCCGTACTCGTTCAGTTTCCACCCCTTTTTCACCGCCATCTCCCGCAGCGAGACGTTGTGCGATTTCGATCCGGTGAAATAATTAAGCGCCGCTCCGTAAGACTCCTCGGGCACGACGCGCAGATCGACGTCTATCCCGGTCTTAAGCTTCACCGAGGACTTCGTCTCCCCTTTTGCCAGAACGCGGACTACCTCTTTTAAGGAAACGAACTTGCCCATCACCGTTTTCGGCTTGTCGGAAATAACCAGGATATCGACGTCGCCAATCGTTTCCTTGCGCCTGCGGAGCGAACCAGCAACGACAATTCTCTTAACCTCTTTCAATTCGGCCAAGCGCTCCTTGATCGACTCGCTGAGCGGCAGAATGTCTCCCAAAAGAAATCTGCCCGAGAACTTGCTGGAAAATTCCAGCGCCGCGAGGATCTTCTCCTCGGATTTTTTCCCGAAGCCCTCGAGGCGGCGTATCTTCCCAGCTTTAACCGCTTTCTCGAGGTCAATCCGGTTCCTTATTCCCAGCTCTTTATATAGTTTCTTTATAGACTTCGGGCCCAGACCTTCGAGGCCGGCGAAGCTCGAAAAATCGATCGGCATCTTCTTCTTCAGCCCTTCGTAATACTTGAGGCGACCGGTTTTTAACAACTCCTCGATCTTCTCGGCGATGGATACGCCGACTCCCGGGACTTTCTCCAAAGCCTCCAATCCCCCTCTGGCATAAATGTCGCGCAGCTCCGTTCCCAGGTCACCAATAGCATCAGCCACTTTTTCGTAGGCGCGCGGCTTAAAGGGAACGCCGTCCATCTCCAAATACTCGCCTATCTCCCGGAGTATCCTGGCGATTTCCTGGTTGTCCATAAACAAATTATAGCGCAAAAAAAAACGCAAAACTAAAAGCGCAAAGTCTAAAAGACCCGACGACCTACCGGTATTTTGCGCTTTTAGCTTTTAGCTTTGCGCTTCTTATCCTACGTTCGTCGGCGAGGCGTGATCCTTCAGCGCAATCGGCGCTTCCTGCTTACTGGTCTGCTTCGGCAGGAAAACGTTGGGAGCGAAATAGAGCAGCATGGCCGACATAAGAGAAAAGGCTCCAACCACGAGAAATACTGCTTGAAAGCCGATCCATTGCGCCATAACGCTGCCGACAAGAGAGGTGACGAAAGCGGTAAATCCGATGGCGGTCGAATCGAGCGACCAGTCGAAAGCGAAGCGCTTGGCATCGAGATGCCGCGAGAAGATGCCTGACCAGGAGGGAATGTAAAAAGCCATGGCGATCGCGTAAAGCATCTGCACGACGAAAAGGCTCCAGATATTTTTAACCAGCATAAAACTAAATGCGGCGAAAGCCGCCAAGGTTACGGAAAACACCAAAGCGTAAAAGTCGTCCTTCTCGCCATCCGTCTTGTCGAGGAAATTCGCCACCGGTATCTGCAGTAAAGACTTCACTATCCAGTACAAGGCGGCGGCCACTCCGGCGGTAACGATGGTCGCCCCGGCGATATCCTTGATGACGAAGATAGAAAAGATCGGCTGAATGAAACTCCAGCTGCCGGTGAAAAGCAGGTCGGCCCCGACCATGTACTTCACCACCTTATTGACGTTGATGTCGATGTCTATTTTTATCTTCATTAGATACCGGAAGTATAATAAAAAATCGCCAGTAGATAAATACGAGTGCAAAGCGGAAAATAGCGGCCAGCAATTGGCCAAATTCGAAACTCTAAATACGAAATCCTAAACAAATCACAAACTATAAATCCTAAATTACAAACACGGACGGGTTTAGGAAGCGTAAAACGCAAAGCTAAAAACTAAAAACAACGGCGGATCGTTAGTCGTCAATTCTTTTGCGCTTTGCGCTTTAAGCTTTGCGCTTCTTTGTTTTGCACTTTTACTACGGCTTCTCCGCGTTGTAGATCGCCTGGATCTGGGCGGCGGTCAAAGCCGTATTAAAGACATACGACTTACTAATCTCGCCTCCGTAGA
>DAIDMW010000011.1 GCA_027448785.1 Candidatus Colwelliibacteriota bacterium
GAATACGATAACGCCCTTTGGTTTTTCGGCGCAAACGAGAAAAACGTTCCTCGTTGGGCGGGATACTCGCTGGGGTTTTATGCGGTAGGAGAGTATATGAAAACCTCCGGAAAACCGGCTTCTAAACTGGTTGGCGAGGATGCCAAGAAGTTTTTGCGATTTTTCTAAAAAGTGAACTATAGTTTTAGTATGGAATTCCCAATTAACTACAAAATATACGAGGAAGTTGCCGCCGGCGGAGTGGTAATCAAAAAGAATAAATCCGGTATCTTTTTCGCCATCGTTTACCGCAATCAAATGAATGACGTTGTCATTCCCAAAGGACATCAGAAAAAAGGCGAAGACCTGCTAAAGACCGCATTGAGAGAAGTTAAGGAGGAAACGGGGTTCATAGCCACTCCGGTCATATATCTGACAAATACCAGTTATACGGTAAAGGATGATAAAAAGAAGACCATCCTTATTAGGCCTGTCTACTGGTTTCTGATGAAATACAAAAGCGGATCTCCGCGAAGGAAAAACAAGGAGGTTATCAAAGTTGAATGGATACCATTATCGAAGGCGGGAATCAAACTCCTATCGTATCCCAACGAGAAAAAAGTGGTTGGTTTAGCCGCAAAGTATTACCAGTAAAAAATGAACAACAGGTTAGCCGAAAAAATAATACAAATGGCAAAAGCCGACCAGAAGATGAGGAAAGGCGATGGAAAGTGGGACGACTCTCTTGATAAGAAAAATGCGGAAAGGATGAAGGAGATAATTGGCGAGATAGGCTGGCCTACCAGAGGCAAGGTCGGCAAAGACGCGTCGTTTTATTCCTGGCTTTTGGTGCAGCACGCCGATCACGATGTCGGTTTTCAAAAAGCGTGTTTGGATATGATGAAGAAAGAAGAAGATGGGGAAGTGGGCAGGAACGAAATAGCTTATTTGGAGGATAGGGTGAGAGTAAACGAAGGAAAACCAACTCTTTATGGAACGCCGTTTTATAGGAACCCAGAGGGAGTAATGACCTGCTATCTGGTGGAAGATCCCGCAAATCTAGACAAAAGGAGGAAGGCGATGGGGTTGGAGTCATTTGCTGAGTATGAGAAATCTATATTAGACAAAAAAATCGGGCTTTGACAGGGCATCTCGCCCGTGTGATACTTACCTCCAATTTGAACATCAAAGGAGGGCTTGAACTTGCACGACCATCTGGACGATCTGCAGATCCAGCTCCTCAATCGACGCATAGTTTCGCTCGAGGAGGACGTAGACTATGCAATGTCCGCCTACGTCCACGAAGTCTTCTTAAGGCTCATCGCCGCCGGCTGCCCCGACGTTTTTATTCTCTTCAACAGCACTGGCGGGAGCGTCACTTTCGGAGGATCCATTTACGATTGCATTCGCGCTTATCCCGGCAAGACCACCGGCGTGGTCGTGAGACAAGCGTTGTCGGTCGCGGCAATCATCCTGCAAGCTTGCGATTACCGCGTGGCCTTGCCGCATTCTTCGCTGTTGATACATCACGTATCTCAGCAGGGAAATGTGAGCTTGGACACTTTGGCCAGCGGCGAGCGAATGAACAGGATGATATCCGGGCTGGAAGAGGCGCAGCGCGATCACTACAACATCCTTTCGGAACGTACCGGAAAACATCCCGATGAGATTCGCGCTCGCTGCGAGAAGGACACGAAGATGGCGGCAGGGGAGGCTCTGGAATTCGGGTTGATCGACAAGGTTATCGAACGGCTCGAGGATCTGGAGATCGGACAGGTCGAGTAGCTCTTTTTTAGAAGCCGTATGGTTCGCCCAGCGGCTTCTTGAATTTGAGCTAAAAGTTGAGTCAAAGAGCTTGTTTTTTACCCGATTTTGGCTATCATTGAAAAGTTTCATGCTTAAATTTTTACCGCAAAATAAGAAAATCGTTTTAATTGGGGGAGTATTTCTGTTCGTCGCCGCTATCGGAGTATATTGGTACATTTCGTCGAACAGCGCGCCTTCATTCTCCGCTTATAAAGTCGCCTTTGGGCAGATAACCGAGTCCGTCAATGGATCTGGAACAGTCCAAGCCCAAAACAGCGTTGATCTCTCTTTTCAAGAACCCGGACAAGTGGCAAATGTTTTTGTGAGCGAAGGACAGTACGTACAAAACGGCGCGGTTTTGGCATCGCTTAATCAAAGTTTGCTACAAGCTCAATTAAGTGAAGCGAAGGCCAATCTGGCGGCCGCACAAGCCAATCTAGCTATATTGCAACAAGGAGCTACGCCGCAGGAGATCTCCGTTTATCAGGCTCAAGTCCAAGGCGCTCAAAACGCCTTGGTTACGGCTATTAGTAATGCATATGTTTCGGCCAGCGACGCCGTCAATAACCAAGCCGATCAGATTTTTACCAACCCGCGCACAAATCCGCAGCTCGTTTTTCCGACTGGCAACGAGCAGTTGACGATAAACCTGCAAAACGAACGTGTTTCCTTGGAATCGGCGTTGGAAAATTGGCAAAGCGCTTTGACCGGACTTAACGCTTCAAGCGATCTTTTTGTTTCGGCACAAACCGCCTCTTCGGTTCTTTCCGAAGAGCAGGCATTTCTAACCGATGCGGCAACAGCCGTAAACGACGCCATTCCATCGATCTCACTAACCGAGACGACCATCGCCGGGTGGAAAGCGGGAATCGCCGCTGGCCGGACAGAGGTTAATCAAGCGGCATCTTCCGTGGTCGCGGCCTCTTCGGCCCTAAATGTCGCGCAAAAGCAATTGGCGTTAAAGCAAGCTCCTCCGACCGCCGATCAAGTGGCGGCACAAGAGGCGATAGTCGCTCAAGCTCAAGCCGCGGTTTCCAGCGCGCAAGCGGCCATTGATAATTCAAATCTGGTTGCGCCGTTCTCCGGAGCGATAAGCAATCTAAACCTAAAAGCCGATCAGGTTGTCGCGGCTGGAACGCCGGTTATGACTTTAACCAACAGCAACGGTTTTAAGTTCAAGCTCTATCTCTCCCAAAACGACGTGGCCAACCTGCGAATCGGAGACAAGGCCATGGTTACGCTAGATGCCTACGGAACAGGCGTGTCTTTTCCGGCCAACGTTGCTGCAATCGCTTCGGCTCCTACTCAAGTCAACGGCGCGCCGGCTTACGAAGTGACGCTTTATTTCCTGGGTAATAACAAGCAAATAAAAGACGGCATGACCGGCAGTGCGATCATTACCATAAAAAGTGATAAAAATGTTTTAGTGGTTCCTTCATCGCTCGTTATTTCGGACAACAACCAGAATTATGTTCTTGTAAAAAACAAAGCGACGGTCGAAAAGAGAAAAATAGAAACTGGCATTTCAGGAGATGGAATGACCGAGGTTACCGCGGGTTTGTCGGCGGGGGAAGAGATAGTTAATTTTTAATTTATGTCAGAAGAACAACACAAAGAAGTTATAACCAACGTCGATAAGAAAACAAACAAGGGGAGAGGGCTGGTTTTGGCTCTAGGAGCCACGGTTGTCTTATTGCTTTTGATCGGCGGTGGCGCATATTGGTACGTTTCTTCCAAAACTGTTTATATCGATCAGTCCGTGATTTCGGCTCCGGTTACCGATCTATCTCCATCATCCCCCGGAGTTTTGGAACAAGTTTTCGTAAATGTTGGAGATATTGTTACAGTCGGAGAACCGATCGCTCGTGTTGGAGACCAAATCGTCGAAGCCCAAACCAAAGGAGAAATAGTTTCTGTAAATAACAATATCGGCGCATTTATCAACCCGGCTGCCGAGCAAGGAACGGTAGCTTCCATGGTTGACCCCTCGCAGTTGAGAGTTGTTGGTCATCTCGATGAAAACAAAGGTTTGTCTCAGGTCAAAGTCGGCGACCCTGTGATTTTCACCGTGGACGCGTTCGGCGGCAAAACTTTTAAAGGAGTAGTCGACGAAATTTCTCCGACTTCTCGATCGAGTGCGGTGGTCTTCAGTATTTCCAACCAACGACCGACCAATGAGTTCGATGTGAAAGTTCGTTTCTCCACCACGGCTTATCCCGAATTGAAAAACGGGATGTCCGCGCGGATTTGGATTTATAAGCAATAAGAGCGATGGGTGCGCAGAAGGCAGATAGGTCACGCTGGATAGTTTTGGCCACCGTGGTTTTTGGAACTTTTTTGGGCATGCTCGACCAAACGGTCGTTAACCTTGCCTTGC
The DNA here is from genome assembly GCA_027448785.1 of Candidatus Colwelliibacteriota bacterium. Classification (GTDB taxonomy): domain Bacteria; phylum Patescibacteriota; class Minisyncoccia; order UBA6257; family Colwellbacteraceae; genus JACWAO01. Next base: position 4,163 of record DAIDMW010000011.1, read on the forward strand.
CGAAAATAATCGGCGACTTTGGAATAAGCGTTTCGGACGTTTCTTGGGTTTCCACGGCCTACATTCTGGCGAACGCCATTTTTGTCCCAATTTGGGGAAAGCTGGGGGACGTCGCCGGAAGAAAACGTATTTATCTAATCGGCTTCATTGGTTTTATTATCGCTTCAGGTTTATGCGCCATAGCTTGGAATCTGACTTCGATGATTATTTTTCGCGTCATACAGGGTTTCGCCGTCTCGGCGGATTATCCGACGGCTATGGCAATTCTTGCCGTCACTTTCCTCGACGACAAAGAGAGAGCGCAGGCTTTGGGAATTTGGTCGGCGGCTTTTGCCGTGGCCTCGGTTTTCGGCCCGCTAATCGGAGGTCCATTAATCGACAACTTTGGCTGGCGCTCTGTTTTCTTCATCAATATTCCGTTGGGAATCGTCGGTCTTTTCTTGGCGCTAACATTTATTAGCGAATCAGTCGGCGAGAAACGCGAGGCGCGTTTCGATTGGTGGGGAGCCTCGTTCTTGGGAGTGGCGCTTTTCGCCATAACTTTAGTCCTAGACAGGGGACAGAGCTGGGGCTGGACCTCGGCGCCAAGCTTGATATCCTATCTTATCTTCGGAGTGTTTTTGAGCCTGTTTATAAGAGCCGAGCGTAGACAAAGCGAACCTATAATCAACTTGAAGTTTTTCCGCATACCGACTTTCGTCTTCGCGCTACTCAATAATTTTATAGTTTTTATGGCGATGATGGGCGGTGTTTTCTTAATTCCGATTTTTGCCGAGACTTTTATGGGATACAGCGCCACTCAAACCGGTTATCTTTTTATTCCGATGGCCGTGGTCTTGATGGGCTCCTCGATTCTTGGTGGAAGATTGATGTACAAAGTCGAGTCTCGTTATGTCATTTTTATCGGCACTCTTATCGCTTCCATAGCGCTCTTTTTACTTTCAAACATCGACGCGCAATCCGGCGCTTTAGCTATCATTTTGCCAATCTGCGTTCTGGCTTTCGGATTGGGTTCGGGGATGGCGCAAAGAACCAACATCGTCGCCAGCTCTGTGCCAAAAAGAGACGTTGGGGAGGCCTCGGCTGTTCTTGCCTTGGTTAGAAATATTTCCGGCGCTTTCGGGATAGCCATATCATCGACTGTGCTGGACGGCTCGATTAAGCAAAATATTTTCAATATCTCGCAAAACAGCGTTTTAAACGTGATTAACCCCGCTAACTTAAAGATTTTTCAGGAGTTGATAATCCTTAAAGCGCAGGTTTCTGGGTACGACGCAGCTTTCATTTATTCCGCCGTAATCATCTTCTTAGGATCTTTTACCGCCCTGCTGATTCGCATACCAGGCGAACTAAAGAGGGGGCGCCCGGAGACGACGAGTATGGCGCAAGCATAAGGTGAATAAAGTTAAAAGAAAAGGTCTTGAATATAAATGATTTACGGATATAGAATGAGCGCGTAGAACACATCTTAAAGCGCTTCCGGTTTAACACGGAATGTTTTGAAATGCGTTTTACGGAGGCCTTATAAAATTAACCGATTTTTGCGGCGGTTATCCTCTTACGCGCTGCGCGGAAACCTGATTTGATAGGGGATTGATTCTATGAACGAACAACCTGAGTCGCCTCGAGCGGCGAAACGAGAAAGAAATCTTTATATTTCTTACATCAAAGGCGTAGCCATCATCGGCGTCGTTTTAATACACGTCACCAACTGGTCCAATGTGCCGCTTTCTTGGCCGGCGCGGATAATAGAGAGCGTTCTGCACGCTTCAGTGCTGTTGTTCGTCTTGGCCGCTGGCAGCGTGGTTTTTGTGGCTTACGAGCGCAAATCTTTCGGAGAGCAGGTGAAGCGGCTTTTTTACCGAGGCGGGCAGCTGCTTTTCGTTTATTATCTTTACAGCCTCATCAAGCTGCTGGTGTACAACTTTTCGACAGAGCCTTTCTACGAGCAATTCACCAAAGTCGGTATGCTGACCGCTTCCAATATTCTATCCTTCCGCAGCTTTACGGTTCCGATAACCGTATTGATCACGTACCCATTTCTACTGGCCCTCTCGCCTCTACTGCTTTTACTGAGCAAGAAAGTCCGGCGCTCGGAATGGATAATCCTTGCCGCGGTCGTAGGCCTTTTCTTGGTTGATTATTACACCGGAATTCAAAACCTGGCATCGTCGTTAATCAAGTTTATTTTCGCCAATGGTTTTGTACTTTTCCCGATTGCCCTCTGGCTCGTGCCGTTTGCCTTAGGCTTCTTCTTGGCGCAGGTCGGCTTCGAAAAGCAGCGCCGATGGATATTGCTTGTCGGCATCGCATCCACTATTTTTTACGGCGCGCAGCTCTTTCTCAGCCACCAATCTATCTCCATCGACGACTATGAGTTTCCGCTGGCTCCGTACTTCATCGCCTTCGGCCTCCTAACTCTCGGCCTTTTGCTTTATCTTTTCCGGCCGTTGGAAAAGATGCGACAGAAATGGGTCAGGGGATCGCTCGCCGCCATTCGCCTGCTCGGCGACAATACCTTAAATATATACGTTTACCAATGGGTGCTAATCGACCTGACCATCTGGATTTTTTATCCGCTGACGGGATTGATCTGGCTGACCGTTCCGGCCTATCTGGCGGCCTTTCTTTACGCCAAGAAGAAAAAATTAATCGAGTACTACCATCACCAGACCGAGACGGCCAAGGCGCTGGGAGCGGAGATACTCTAAGAAATTAAAAGGCCGGCAAGATTAGCTCGCCGACCATTTGGAAAAGGAGATATTTTACCTAACGACCAACACCGTTTCGATCGTTATCCCGTTTGGCAGTTTGTTCGCCAGAAATTCTTTAGCAGCCTCCAGCTCATTTTCGTGGTGGGTTAGCTCGGCCTCCGGGCTGGAAAAAGCCTTCGAGTAGCCGTAACCGCCGCAATCAACGTGCAACATCAGCACCACGAGCTTCGGGCCGTGAAGCCTGATTGACGTTTCGATCTGGTTTAGCAGGAACTCGCGAGCGGACAGCCCTGCCTCGATTTCCTCCGCAGATTTGGCGACTGACTGATTAAAGGCCAAGGCCTTAGCTCCGCCGGCCACCTTGATAACGTCCGCGCGCGTAAATCCGCGGTTTGAAAGAAAACCATCGAGATCGCCGGAAGTCCTGGCGTCAAAGCACCAGACTATGCAGGCTTCCGCGGAATAATGAGATTCGTTCAACCCATTGGAATCGATTCGGGTAATAGACATTTTCTTCCTCCTCTTAATTTTGGACCCTATCACTTTAGGCGAGAAGTCGCTTAAAGTCGAGCCTAAGCCGGTAAGGAACAACAGCTTCCGATATTACGCCGAAGCCCGAAAGCCGTCAATAAAAAAGGGATTCTGGCAAAGGCGCTGATTTTTTGATATACTGGCAAAACGTAAGCAATCTTCAATGCATACGCTGAATCGCAAAAATTCGGGAAAATCCCCTTTTCATACGAGCTCCAAAGCGGCAGGCGTGGCCTTGGCCACATTGCTCTTTGCCGCGCTTTTCGGTTTTAACCGCTTTTCGATCACCGCCGCAGCTTCCGCTCCGTCGGTTTCCACCTCGACCAGCTCTTCGCTGCAGGGGCAGATAGATGCCAACAACCAGCAGATAGCGATCCTTAACCAGGAGATCGCTACGTATCAGGCGGAGCTGCAGCAGATTGGCAGCGATAAGCGCACGCTCCAGCAGGCGATCAATGCGCTTGATTTGCAGAAACGCGAATTGGAGGCACAGGTTTATCTTACGCAGCGCCAGATAAATACTACGCAGCTGCAAATTCAGCAGCTTGGCGGTGCTATTACTAATACTCAGCAAACTATAGCTATGGATAAAGCGGTTCTGGCAGAAGAGCTGCGGAACATGCAGGTAAACGACAGTCAACCCTTGATCGAACAGCTTCTTTCGGCCGGCGGACTGCAACAGGCGGTAAGCGATTTGAACACCACCATGGAGATCCAGCAGGGGATGCAAGGGAACATACAGTCGCTTGGGACCCAGGAAAACGTTTTAACCACCAGTCAGAATCTTTCGAAGCAAAAACAAGCTTCGCTGTCAGTTCAGAAAACCTCTCTCGTAACCCAACAGCAATCCCTGGTCGCAACCGAGCACGCCAAAACCCAGTTGTTAGCCGAGACCAACGCCAAGCAGTCGACGTACGAAAAATTGCTCGCCGAGGCGCAGGCCGAATTAGCCAGCTTCTCCGCTTTCACGCAGAATGCCGGCGGGTCGAAACTTCTGGGCAACCAGACGGTTTGCGACGCATGGGGCTGCTACTACAACCAGCGCGACACGGCCTGGGGCAGCGATTCTCTAAACGGGACAAAATACAACCTAGCCAGCGACGGCTGTCTCATCACCGCCATGGCGATGATGATGACGCACTACGGATACCGCAACGTTACTCCCGTCACCATCAATTCGAATCCAAGCAATTTTGCCGCCTACTATCCGGCTTATCTGTTATTCACTATCCATGCCGACGGAGTGGCTGCAACCCGCATCTCGTCTTACATAAACTCGACGCTCGCCACCGGCAATCCAGTCGTCGTCGGCTTGCACGCCTACGGCGGAACGCACTATGTCGTTTTGGTGGCCAGACAGGGTAGTGATTACATTATGAAAGATCCGTATGTGGCCAACGGCAACGATATACCTTTTTCCTCACACTACTCGATGCGTGAGATATTCGGCGTCACCAAGGTTGTGATTAGTTAAGGCTGCCTGTGGAAAACAGGGTTGAGATTAATCTTTATAAATTTATACTTAAAGGCAAGGCCTAAGAAAGAAATAGATAATATGAAGACAATCGAAATTCCCGAGCCGAAGATTTCCAGGTTTTTATTCTCTGATATCCGTTTCGCCTGGTTTTGGCTTTTGGTGCGCCTCTATATCGGCTGGCAATGGCTGTTGGCTGGCGAGGAAAAATTAACGAGTGCGGCATGGGTCGGCAGCGCCGCAGGATCTGCGATCAAGGGCTTCTTTTTGGGCGCGTTGCAGCAGGCCGGAGGAATACACCCAAATGTTTCCGGCTGGTATGCCTACTTTATCCAGAACATAGCTTTGCCTAATGCCGCGCTCTTTTCGTACCTTGTCACTTACGGGGAGTTGGTGGTCGGCCTGGCTTTGATTTTCGGAATATTTACCGGAATAGCCGCTTTCTTCGGAGCGTTTATGAACCTAAACTATCTCTTTGCCGCGGCGGTGAGTATTAATCCATTGATGCTGCTGTTGGAGATGTTTTTGATCCTGGCTTGGAGAACGGCCGGGTGGATTGGCGCCGATTACTACCTTCTGCCGATGGTAGGCGTGCCTTGGTAGACGGGGAAATTGTTTCACAAGCGCTAAACGTCCGCTTGCCACGCCAAGTAGCTTGTCATATAATTCAGGCTCGTTAAACGCAAAATTTCTTCAGAAGAAAGGCGGTTTCTTTTTTTCTGTTCCGGCTGAGCTATAAAAAACAAACACAGATTAATCTTTCTAGTCGGATTGACGGGCATTTTGGCCGCGGTTTTTGCTTTTCAATCTATTCCCTCCGGCTCTTTTTTCTCAAAAATGCTCGGCCGGATTATGGCTGGAAACGCTTTTAAAGCAAGCGCCGCGCAACAGAACATCCAGGACCCGCTGGGCGGGTATAACGTCCTTATCGCGGATCGCGGAAATAACCGGATAATAGAGATGACGCCCGGCAAAAAAATAATTTGGGATTACCACTTCCATCTTCCGGTGCAAAGCCTGGGAGCTGATGACGCTTTCTTCGCCGACGGCGGGAGCACGATAATGGCGACTATGGAATACGACCAGATCATCGAGCAGATCGATTATGCCACGAAAAAAGTAACGTGGCGCTACGGTTCTCCCGGAGTTCCCGGATCTTGGCCCGGCTACCTCCGGACTCCCGACGACGCTTATAAGCTCAGCAACGGCGACGTTACCGTGGCTGATATTTCCAATTGCCGCGTCCTTGAAATATCTCCGGCGAAGAAGATAGTGCGCCAATACGGCGTCACCAGAAAGTGCGGTTTGGGTCCCGGACAATTGGACGCCCCGAACGGCGACACCCCGCTGCCGGGAGGAGGCATGCTGATAAGCAACATAAAGGCCCATAATGTTATAGAGCTGAACAGCAATTGGCAGAAAATCGCGACTTACAATCTTCCGATCACTTATCCGTCCGATCCGCAGTTGACCCATTCGGGGAACATCCTAGTCAGCGATTACACCAATCCGGGAAAAATTCTTGAAATATCCAAAACCGGGGCTATAGTGTGGCAATTCGCTTTCACCAGCGGAAACCGCCGCCTGAACAAGCCGTCAATCGCCATTGAATTGCCCAACGGCAACATTCTGGCAACAGATGACGACAACAACCGCGTGATCGTCATCGATAAGAAAACCAATCAGATCGTCTGGCAGTATGGAATAACCGGACAGCCCGGAAGCGGCCCTAATCAGCTTAATGACCCGGACGGCATCGATATCATTCTACCAACTGCAACTTCGAGCGCGTCGCTGTCTCCGGCCCCAGCCGCGCCTTTATATTCGGTCGGCCAAGCTGAACAATCGGGGGCCGGCAGCGGTTTGATCAAAATTCACGGTTATCGTTTGAGAGCAGAGAACGGGTACATCATAGCCTCGGATGAATCTTCCGGCCCGGTCGGTCCGCGGGACTTGCCGATTTTCGGCTCTTCTCTTTCTTCCCTTGAACCGGGACGACAGTATCTTTTCACCGGAACGCTTGTCCGAACGACATCACCGGCGATTAACGGCAATCGGTTGCGATTTATCTTATCATCGGTCCCTCAGCCTTATTCACCGTAATCAAATCGCGCCGGAGCCGGAAACGAGCTATAATTATGGAAAGTCAAAAATAAAATATTAAAAAATAAGCTATGGGATTAAGTCAGTACAGTTTCATCGCGGTGTTCCTACTGCGAGTGGTGGTGGCGGTTACCTTTATCGTCCACGCGCTGCCGAAGTTGAGGAATTCTGAGAAGATGTCGAAAGGCCTGGGAATGCCCTCGAACGCGGTCTTAGCCCTCGGCATAGTGGAGTTTGCCTCGGCGCTGGGAATCGTTCTGGGCATTTTCTTGAGATTAGCCGCTCTTTTACTTGCTGCGGTCATGATCGGAGCGATTGCGACCAAGATCGGAAGATGGAAAGTTCCTTTTACCGCCGCGGACAAGACGGGATGGGAATTTGATCTGCTTCTCCTCGCCGCCAGCTTGGTGATCTTCTTCAGCGCCAGCGGTATAATCGGATTCTAGCCAGCCAGCTAAGCCGATTCACATCCGCTTCATTATCGGCCAGCTATTATTTTTTTGATCCAAAAAGGTCGAAAGAATAAAAACGCAATTGGATAATCATGAAAAAGTTTATTATCGGAACCGGAGTCGGATTGCTAGCGGTGTTAAGCGTGGCATCCATTGCCGGAACGGCATATGCCGCGGGACCTGTCCGCGGCGAAGGACGCTTCGGTCAGCCGGGGATAATGGGAACTGTTTCTACGATCAACGGAAGTACATTGACCATAAGCGGAAGGGGATTGGGACGCAATGCCTCAAGCGGCACGGAAACTTATACCGTTGACGCCGCTAGCGCCCGGGTTGTCAAAAACGGCAGCACCAGCTCCGTTTCGGCAATAGCCGTCGGCGACAAGGTTTTTGTCCGGGGAACGGTCAGCGGGACGAACATCGCCGCCACCCTGATCCGTGACGGAGCAGCTAAGCAGGAGAATGGTGGGGATTGGTCTAATCAGACCTCGTCCTTAATACAAGGGAACGGCCAGCCGATAATTGCCGGGACTATCTCGGCGATCAGCGGCAATACCGTTACCGTTAGTACCAAAAGCGGCATTAGCTATGTTGTGGCCGCGAGCGGAGCTAAGGTTGTGGAGGGAAAAAACCAGATTAGCCTTTCCAGCCTAGCTGTAGGAGACACGGTGATCGTGCAGGGCAGCGTCAACGGCACGCAAGTAGCCGCCAGCTCGATAATCGTCCAAAAGGCGGTTACGCAGAACGGCACCGCTCATCCGGCTCAAAAACAGCTCGGCTTCTTCGGCAGAGTGGGGCAGTTTTTCTTGCGCCTATTCGGTTTCTAGATGAACGCCACCGGCATTAAAAAGAGGGGGAGCAGCCCCTCTTTTTGATTTTAATACAGAGCCCTTCTCGCCTTCGATTGCCCTTTTGCCGGAAATATGGGATATTTTATTAGTTAAAAGCCAAATGAGTTCCCTGTCTGGTTTTCTGCGCAAGTTTTTTGCTTCGAAATCGGCGCTTATAACCGTCGGTCTTTTTTTATTCGGCGGCATTCTTTTGACGCTTATTGTTTTACAGCCGAAGGTCGTTACGGTTAATCTCCCAGGTCAGACCACCACCTCTACTCCGCCCGAGCCCAAATATCCGCCGTTGAATATCGAAGCTTATAACGCCAAACTGCTCCAGCTGGCCAACCTTAAAGTTTCCAGCTCTACCACCTCCACCCCTTCTCTATGGCCGGTGAAAACGGTTTATCCCGACGGGGGAGCGATACTTCCTTTCAGCCGGATCGTCGCCTATTACGGCAACTTTTACTCGACTAAGATGGGTGTCTTGGGCGAATATCCTCCCCAACAGGTTTTGCAGATGCTGCAAGCTACGGCCAAACAGTGGCAGGAGGCCGATCCTTCTACTCCGGTCATACCGGCGCTGGATTATATCGCGGTCGCCGCGCAAGGCAATCCGGGTCCGGATGGGATGTATCGTTTAAGGATGCCGTCAGACCAAATCGAAAAAGCGATAGCGATGGTCAATCAGATTCACGGGTTAGTCTTTCTAGATGTGCAGGTCGGCCTGAGTAATGTCGAAACCGAGGTTCCTCTCTTAGAGCCGTACCTGAAATTGCCCAACGTGGAGCTGGCTCTTGATCCCGAGTTTGCGATGCATAACGGGCAGAAGCCTGGAACGGTCATCGGCTCGCTGACAGCCTCGGATGTAAACTTCGCGGCGAATTTCCTGGCGAAAATCGTCAAGGAAAACAATCTGGCCCCAAAGATTCTGGTCGTCCATCGCTTCACCCAGCCGATGCTGAAGGACTACCAGGACATCAAGCCACTGCCGCAGGTGGAGATCGTGATGGATATGGACGGTTTCGGTCCGCCGGCGGAAAAGATCAAAACCTACGAAGATTTTATCGCCAGCGAGCCAGTGCAGTTCACCGGTTTCAAGCTTTTCTTCAAGAACGACAACCGCCCTGGTAGCCATATGATGACCCCGCAGGAAGTGTTAAAACTTAGCCCGCAGCCTAGCTACATACAGTACCAGTAATCAAACTGTGGAAAACTCCTCTGTTTATTTGTCTGCACAGTGTATAATTAAATCATTATGAGAAGGAACAAGTGGTTTAGGGGTTCGGTCACGCTTCCGGTCCTTCTGGTTATCCCCGCGTCAATACTGTTCGTTGCGGCAACTATCCTCACCGTCTACGCATTCACTAATCCCTCACAGACTCCTCCTGGTGGAACCGCCGGCCCAATCACGGTATCGATGGGAGGGACGTCGGCGACAACAACGGCCCAGGCTTTGTTAAACCTCGGCGCTGCAGCAGCTGGATCCAATACTGACATAACTTCTTTAGCGCCTAGCACGGGAAACGCTTTGCAAGTTGGCGCTTCTGGTTTGGTTTGGGGAACGGCTGGAAGTTCGCTCAGCAACGATCAAGGTGGATCAATCGAATTAGGGGGTAATAATAGCACTCCTAATCCGATTACTGGCGGTGTGCCATATATCGACTTCCATTATGGCACCGGAACCGCCCAGGATTTTAACGTCCGGATAATAAACCAAGCGAACAACGAATTAGATCTAAATGCTAACAGCGGAACGGTTCTTTTTAAGGCTAACGGCAACGCGGTCGTGACCGGCGGGTTGGCAGTCGGCACTACAACGATTCCGGCTAGCGGAATCGAGTTCCCTGACGGAACCGTGCAGACGACGGCTGCTGGCGGAGCTCCGGCAACTGGGACGCAAGCTTACACTACCCCTGGCGCCTATATCTTTACCGTTCCGGCGGGAGTTCACTACCTGGTGGCTTATATTCTTGGAGGAGGAGGTGGCGGCGGCGGAACGGCCGCCAGTACCGCCTGTGAGAGCAGTAATGGATCAGGAGGCGGAGGGGCTATTATCCAAGCAAGCGTCACGCCCGGACAAACGATCTCCGTGGTCGTTGGAGCAGGTGGAACCGGAGGAGCGTCTGGCAACTATGCTGGAGCGGTTGGCGGAAGTAGTTCAATCTTTGGTTTCACCGCTTATGGCGGAAACGGCGGCATAGCTTATGCCGGCTCTTGCCCGGTATCCGGACCGGCCGGAGGCGGAACCGCCACGCCATCTAACGCATCAAGCTATTACTATAATTTATATACTGGCGGAGCGGGCGGAGCTGGAAGAGACCCTCAAACCGCAGCCGATACCTATTCTGGATCAGGAGCATTTCCTCTAGGAGGCGCTGGGACTTTTGGCGGTACTTGCCCCGGGCAAACTGGCCCTAACCCAGGTTCAGGTGGCAGCTACGGTTGGGACGGCCCTTGCGCCGGAGGAAACGGCGCCAACGGGGAGGCCCAACTGTTCTGGTAGAAAAAAGCGCAAAATTAAAAGCTTAAAAGCAAAAAAACAACGGCAGTAGTTAGCTAAATTCTAAGTACGAAATCCTAAATAAATCACAAATTGCAAATACTAAATTCGAAACGCGTCCGTGTTTGTGATTTAAGATTTGGTATTTCGAATTTGTTTCGGATCTAGATATTAGAATTTCCGTTATTTTGCGCTTTAAGCTTTGCGCTTTTAATTTCTATTTCATCGTGAACGTCGTGTGCACCAGGTAGGTGACGAGCTTATCGATCGAGGTGGTGTCATAGTAGCCGGAACCAGAAATATCGGTCGAGTTGACCGGAGTGATCTGCGTGACGCCGACGCTCGAGGAGCGGAGGTTGCCCACGCTGGCGCCGACACCGTTGGTTATTGCTTCGGCCCGATCCTTGGCGTTAGCTAGAGCTTCGGCTAGCATCTGCTGGCGCATGGAATCAAGAAGGTTGTTGCTCAGGTAATATTCGAGAGGTTGGCTGGAGAAGATTATTCCTTTATTCAAGAAGTATTGCGGAGCCTTTTGCGCCAAAGCGGTAACGCCGTTCACGTTGTCAGACTGAATGAGTATGTTCTGGCTCAGCGAATAGCCGGCCAAGGTATCGCCGGAAGAATATCCGACTTTTCCTGGATAGACTCCGTACTGACTCTGGTACATCGGAGTGACGCTTAAAGGATCTGTAGTTATTTCCGACGAGGTAACGCCGTTAGCCTCGAAGTATGACAGTAGGGCGCTTAAATCGCTTTGCATCTCCGCGGAGCCTTGTTTCAAGTCGGCGCTGGTGGAGCCGGTTTGGCGGGCGATGGTCGCGTGCCACTTTACCACATTTGAAGTCACCTGTTTTTCCGCGACTCCAGTAACGGTGATCACTGCATTATTGTAAGTTTTTACGTAATATACGACCCAGCTGACGATAACTGCTGTGATAATCAAGCTAATGCCGAGTATCGCTCCGAAAACGGATAGCGACCTGGATTTTGTTATATCCTCCATTTTTATCCTTTAAGTTTATTAAGTTGGCCTTTATTAAAAGGATAAGACTATTTGATTGGCCGTCAAGAAACTATTTTAAACTCCAATCTTCCTTTTTAATCCGGAAAAGCCGCGCGGTGTTCAGGAGAACTATAATGGAGCTGGCTTCGTGGAAGAAGACGGTCTGCACCAGGGTTATAACTCCGAAGGCTGAAAGACCTCCGGCCAAAACGTGGATGGCCGTCGCTGAAACCAGATCCTGCTTAATGACGCCAATAATCCTTTTGGAGTGATTTATAATGCTCGGTATCTTAAGGAAGTTTTCCTGCACCAGGACGATGTTGGCGGCGTTGGTCGCTAAGTCGGTGCCGCGCACCCCCATCGCGATTCCAACAGTGGCCGCGGACAAAGCCGGCGCGTCGTTGATTCCGTCTCCGACCATCGCGACATGCTCGCCGTCTTTCTCGATAGCCTCGATCTTATCGATTTTTCCTTGCGGAGAAAGGCTGGCTTCTACGTTGGAATTGTCCAATCCCAATGTTGAGGCGATAAAGTCGGCAACCGGCCGTTCGTCTCCGGTTAAAATATGCAGATTATATCCTTTCTTTTTCAGCTCACTGATAGCTTTCGGCGTTTCCGGGCGCAGAGCATCGGCTACGAAGATGCCGCCGGCGAATATTCCGTCGACTGCCACGAAAACGGGAGTTTCTCCCCGCTGTTCGCGCTCGGCTGCCTGATCCAGGAAGTCGGTCGACGCAGAAACGCCGGAGTCGGTCAGGAAGTTGCGACTACCGACCAATATCCTCCTCCCGTCATTCACCGCATCTAAGCCCCCTCCTTTTATTACATGGACATCTGAGGGCGTTGAAAGAGTCAGGTGACGGTTCTCGGCCTCCTCGACGATGGCCTTGCCGATCTCGTGTTCAGATTTTTTTTCTAGTCCTCCGACCAGCGCTAGGAGAGTGTCTGCAGAATATTTTTGATCGACGACGAGAATGTCGCGCACCTTAGGCTGGCCGACAGTCAGTGTCCCGGTCTTGTCGAATACAAGGTGTTTTATCTTCGTCAGATCCTCGATCACCTCCGAATTCTTCACGAGAATGCCCAGGCGGGCTGCGGTGTTGATTCCGATGCTTACCGAAATCGGACCAATGATGGCGAAGACAATTGGAACCATTGCCACCCACAGGCCCAGAGCGCGGAAAACATCCCCGGTATAGGCATACAGAAACACAACCAACACGGCGGTAACTAGCGAAGTATACTTGGCATACTGGTCGATGAAGCGGGCGATAGGCGTCTTCTGCTTCTCCGCCTCCTCGGCGATCTTCCGAATCTGCGCGATCGTCGAGTTGGCGCTGATGCGCTTGGCAGTCATTTCAAAGTAGTCTCCGGCGTTGATCGCACCGGCTGGGACTTCAGCGTCCTTTTCCACCGGTATCGGCTTGGACTCGCCGGTGATGACCGACTCGTCCAATATTGCTTCCTGTGCCAATAAAGTTCCGTCAACTGGAGCACGCTGTCCAGGCTTAATCGCCACAATATCTCCGACTCCTATCTTCTCGATCTCTACCTCCCGGACCGTTCCGTCGGCCGCCTTTATAAACCCGGTGTGCGGCAGGTAAATGGTTATCCTATTCAAGGACTCCCGAACCTTGTAAAGAATTATGTCTTTGAAAAAGTCGCCGGCGATCATAATCAAGGCGAAGATACAGGCAATAGAGAGGGAGTTGAGGTAGATGAGGAGGTAGATCGTCAAAAGCATCGAGGCGCCGACATCAAACGATCGGTGCAGCAGGTTTTTAGTCACTCTGACCGCCATAGGCAGAAGGGCGAATGTTAGAAAAACAAGCCCAATCGCCACCAAACCGGAAGGGGAGAGTAACCCGCTATAAAAATTAAGATAAATAAGTATGGCCGCGGGGAAAGCGGCCCGCGCTAAGGCATTCAGTATCAATTTTGTCATATTGCAATTATAAAACAAAAATAGAAATCCTAAATGATGGATTGAGAGATTTTAATAGCTTAAATCTAAAAAACTGTTAGGCGTTTAGAGTTTTATGCTGGTTGGTTTTTTACCTTCCCATTGAATCACCTCCAAAAGCAACCTGCCGTTTTCTATACGGCTTTTTAATATTTTCATGCGTTTGCCGCCGCTAACCGTATATGCGCCGGGATCTGGGTTGAGCGCATGGACTAATCGGTTTATTTTCAACGCGTTTTCCTCGGAGACGCCGCTGCGCGCTTCGTTCAGCTCGTGTTCCTCGATGAATCCATCCACGGTGGCGATTTTTTTGGTAAAAGTAGCCAAGCCTTCATCTTGAAAAGTCGGTTTAATACTCCCCGTGGCAAAATCGGGCAAGATCTCTAAAAATAATTTGGCGGAAACCTCCGCTAGTTCTTTAACCACCTCCTCGAAATACTTATTATCAATTCTTACCCCGCCGCGCTGGGCCAGTATGGGCCCGTGGTCAACCTTTGCGTCCACTAAGAATAGGCTGGTTCCAGTTTCTTTTTGCCCACTCATCATCGCGTACTGAATAGGGGAGGGGCCGCGTAGTTGAGGCAAGAGCGAAGGATGGACGCCGATCGTGCCCAGGCGAGGATAAGAAAGGATTTCTTCGGGAATTATCCTGGAGTAAGCCGCGACCAAAAAAAAATCAAACTCGCCGCGTCCTCTTATCTCTGCGAGCGATGGCTTCTCGGGCTGCAAGACGGAAATATCAAATTTTCCCGCTGCGACTTTCGTCGGAGGGGGAGTCAGGATATGCTTTCTTCCCTGCGCTCGGTCGGGATTGCAAATCAGAAGGGCTGGCGGATATCCGGCCGCGGAAAGCCGCTCCAAAACAATGGCGGCGAATTCGGGGGAGCCGAAGAATGCGTAGCGCATTTATTTTTTAACGCGGTCCAAGAAAAATTTGCCGTCAAGATGGTCGACCTCGTGCTGGAAAACGCGAGCCAACAGTCCCCAAGCCTTGATTTTCAATTTCTTTCCGTTTTTGTCGTACCCTTGGATAACGACGCGATCGGGTCTTTTCACCTCGTCGTAGATTCCAGGAATGCTGAGACACCCTTCCTCTAAAACGTCGGTTTCTTTGGAAACCTTGGTTATTTCCGGATTGAAAACGGCGTAAAACTTTCCGTCAACCTGAGCCACGAACATCTGATAATCCAACCCCACTTGGTTGGCTGCCAAGCCGATGCCGTCCAATTTCTCCATCAAGGCGCGCATCTCCTTGACCAGCTTCCTTATCTCTTCGCGCGAGTGTTGCGAGAAGTCGAAGGGCTTAGTTTTCTGCCTGAGGAATTTCTCCTCACTTTTTTCGTTGACCGTTACTATCTTCATCTTTTTTGGTCGGACCAAATTTCTGTACCAGGCGCATGAAATAAGCTCCTTTATTTTTGACTCCTCCGCGGTCGGCCACCGATTTTGCCAATTCGATAAGATCCCTTCCTTTGTTTTCCTTGGCTAGCTTGATATACAGCGATTTATGCTTTTCGTCGCCGAGGATCTGAGCGACCGTCAGGCCGATAAGCTGGTGGGAGGAATACACCCGCGACTTCCTGGCTCTTTCCCGAAGAAGTTCTAGGTAATCCATTGGTGTTGAAATAATATCACGTTTTCGATAAAATGGAACCCATGAAACGCCGCTTATCCGCCAAGACCAAAAAGATTCTAAACAACGCGCTTTTGGTCTTCCTGGCGGCGGTTATCGTATCCGGATTGGGCGGCGGCGGATACTACCTGGGCTACCGCTCGGGGATTAAGTCCAGCAAGAATATCGTCGTTACCGGCGTGGCCGGCGTTGGCACGCCAAGCAGCGTTAACGCCAACTTTAATGTTTTTTGGCAGGTCTGGGACGTTCTGAAACATGATTATTTGAACGCCAATAAGCTCAGCAGCCAGGCGATGGTTTACGGAGCGATTACCGGATTGACCGACTCGCTAAACGACCCTTATACCGTTTTCTTCCCGCCGGCCGACTCCACTCAGTTCACCGAAGACGTAAACGGCAATTTCGGCGGAATTGGAGCGGAAATCGATCTTAAAAATAATCAATTGGTGGTTCTCTCTCCGCTAAAGGGAACTCCGGCCGAAGCTGCTGGCTTGCGGGCCAACGACGCCATTCTCTCCATTAACGGCCAATCGACGCAGAATATGAGCCTACAGGATGCGGTCAACCTTATCCGCGGCAAGATCGGAACGGTGGTCACTTTGTCGATTATGCGCCAAGGATGGAGCCAGCCGCAAATCTTCAAAATAACCCGCGCCAACATCCAGGTCCCGACGGTGGATTGGAGCATCAAGAACGGCGACATTCTCGATCTTCAGCTTTACAGCTTTAACCAGAACACCGAGGCGGATTTCGCCAATGCGGTCAGTCAGGGGATAAAAGACGGAGCAAAGGGGATGATCCTGGATCTGCGCAACAACCCCGGCGGATATTTGAACGTTGCCGTCGACCTCGCCGGGTATTTCGTCCCTGCCAATTCCCCAGTAGTCATCGAAGAAAACGCCCAGGGCCAGAAGCAGATTATCAGGGCAGGAGTCAATCAATCGCTTCTGAATATGCCTGTCGTCGTCCTTATTAACGGAGGCTCGGCCTCGGCCTCGGAAATTCTTTCCGGCGCCCTTCGCGACGACCGCGGAACCCTACTGGTGGGGGAGAAAAGTTTCGGCAAAGGAACCGTCCAGGAGATCTTCCCGCTGAGCGACGGTTCGTCTATCAAGGTAACAATCGCCAAGTGGCTTACGCCGAACGGCACCTGGGTCAATGGCACTGGACTGACTCCGGATTATGCCGTGCCGATAACCGACGCGCAGCTGGCGGCCCACCAGGATCCGCAGCTTACCAAAGCCATCCAGCTTTTGCAGATGGAAATGAAATAAGCGCAAAGCTTAAAACGCTAAAAGCGTAAAGCTAAGAGCGCAAAGCGCAAAATAACTGAAATCCTAAATTCTAAGCGAATAGAGATTCTTCACTATGCTCAGAATGACGCCACACGACCGTCATCCTGAGGCTCCGCCGAATGATCTATTATGGGACTTGGGCGAGAAATTCCAAATCCTAAATACAAAATCCGAAACATGTACGGGTTTGTAATTTGAAGTTTGTAATTTTGAATTTGTTTCGGGTTTCGTGCTTCGGATTTAGAATTTTCAGCATCGGCTAGTCTCAAGCCGTGTTCTTCGCTTTTGCTTTTCGTTTTGCGCTTTTAGCTTTAAACTTTAGTCATGCAGGTTGTCTTACTAAAAGATATTAAAGGCATCGGGAGGAAGAATGAGGTTAAAGAAGTGGCGGACGGCTACGCCAAGAACTTTCTCTTTCCGAAAGGATTGGCTAAAGAAGCCAGCAAAAGCGCTTTAAGCGAGGTGCAGTCTCTGCTTCAAGCCAACCAAAACCGGGCAATCGAATACGAGAAAATAGCTCAGGAGATTAGCGAACGGGCCCTGGATAAGCCGATTCAGCTTCGCATTAAGGCAGGAGACAAGGGAGAGGTTTTCGGTTCTGTTACCAAGACCCAGATCATGGACAAGCTCGAGGCGGAGATGAAGCTGGAAAAAAGAATATCCGCCGAAGCGGATATCAAATTAGAAAAACCTCTGCGCGAGTTGGGACGGCATCGCATTCCGTTTAGAATCGGGCAGGCGAAAGGGGAAATAGAAATAGAAGTCATTAAAGAAGCAAAAAGCTAAAGGCGCAAAACGCAAAAGAACTACGTTATTGCTTTTCGCTTTTAGTTTTGCGTTTTAAATTACTCTTCGTTTCGGATCACCGAAACGACAGCGGCCTTCCTCTTTTGACCGTTAAAACAAGTTTTGTTCTTAGAAGAGAATTTAACTTGGCCGTTAACCGCAGAATAGAGCGTATCGTCGCCGCCACGGCGGACGTTGTCTCCAGCCAAATACCTAGAGCCTCTCTGGCGAATAATTATTTCGCCGGCGCCGATCTCTTGACCGTCGTAAACCTTAACACCGAGCCGCTTCGACTCGGAATCTCTTCCTAATTTAGTTGAACCACCGGCTTTTGTATGTGCCATAGCGTTTTGTTAGAATGTTATTTAAATGCCCAGGTATTTTAAGGAAATATGCCCTTTTTGTCAAATAATCCGTCCCTAAGCGGGGATGGGAGAAAAGCTTCAAAAAGACCCAACAAGCAGGGTGTAAGCCGCAAAACAGGCCCAAAAGCCAAGCGTTGGCTAATCCTAGCCCTTGCCGGCTCTATTTTCTCTCTCTTGCTGCTTTTTAGTTTCCTGGCCGGTTATCTCCTGGCCCGAGACGCCGCACCGACCCCGATCATAATCGAGAAGGCAGCAAATTAAACTTAGGGAGGCTTTTAGTTTTACGCTTTGAACTTCAAGCTTTTAGGTATCCTATCTTCTTTAGCCAATACTCGTTTTCCCATTCCCAGAGCCGCTTAGCTCCGAGGAAAGCGCTGTAATCATTCTCCCATCCTTCGAACTCTTTTAGCTCGACATCTCCCCGCGTCTCGGACCACTCATGGTCACACTCTTCGAACGGGAGTGGAAAGACGACTCCGGAAGAAGGACGACGAACTTTGGACCTTCCTCCTTTTGAGCGTCGCGAGGCTCCGCAACGGTAACATAATTGAGACTGGTCGATACGCAGTATCCAGCGGGCTGATAGATCACCCATACCATAGGCATGCTTGGCGGTGGCGAAGTAAGCCGAGGTTTGCAGGCTGTAGTCGCGGTAAATGGAAAGAGAGGTTTTGATATCCAAAATGCCGGTGCGACCGCCGATGAATGCGATGGAATCGACAGTCCCGGAAAACCTTTCTTCGGGGTGAACAACCATCTTTTCCACCCAGCGCGGATCGACTTTAATGCCCATCCGATCGCGGAATCTTTGAAAAGCCGCGACCGCCGGGGCTATCTCGGCCGGTACATCCGGATCTTCGCCCAACATAATCGCTTCCACCGCGTTATGAACGGCCGTCCCTTCGTCAGCCGACTGTTTTTTAATTGCCTCGCCCTGCGCAAAGCTGTTCAGCTCGCCGTAAAAACGATAAAGCTCGGGCTTGGCTTTAATAGAAACTATGCTCGTCACTCGCGGATACCATTTTCCGTCAACCTCATGGCCCGTGCTTTCAATAAACTCCTGCGCGTCTCGGTAATACATATTTTGAACAAAAACTATTTTAACAGGAAAGGAGGGGCGAGGCTAGGGGAGTGTGACCTAAATCGATTGACAGCATAATTTATGCGTGTTAAACAAAATCATCGGCACTTCATAACTGAATAGCGCCTTACTTTGTTCACGGAAAGAAGGAGTGAAGGTGAGCTCGAACCACGTCATCGATTGCAGTGCTCCACCATTTGTGCCTGACGGCTGGGAAGTCGTGAAGCACGACACTACTCGGGAACGGATCCACTGGAATCCAAGGCGAGTGGAGTTGTACCTGACTCCGTCGCAGAAAGCGGACGCCGCCGCTGAAGCAAGGACGGTCTTTGCTGAGCTAAATCCACTGCCGCTCCTCAACGCCAACATCTTGGATTACCTCCTGAAGCATCAGGAGTTGATCCCAAAGGAGTGGAGAGACGAAGATCGAGAGGTTTTCTTCTGGGGAACAGTCTATCGCGACCGCCAGGGTCTCGAATGCGTCAGGTCGCTCATCTGGAGCCCTCGCGTCCAATGGAACTGGGAAACGCGCTGGCTGGACGGTGAACCTCTTCTCGACATCGACTGTGCGGCCGTTCTGAAAATTAGGCGCCACTAGTTCTTTTACCCGCCGATGAAGCGCAAGCTGAGGCGGGTTTATTTTATCCTGTTATACATTGCCAATAGCTGAGCAGGTGTTAGAGAAGTTCGATATATTCTTATATCTGTCAAATAATAAGGGTAGGATATATTTACGTTCTTATCACAAATATCGTACCCGATAGTAAAATAACTGCCACCGGAATTGGCCGGTCCATTGGCCGTAAGATTAATGCTGCTTCCGTCAAGCGCGAAGATAGATGCGTTGTTAGTAGGGGAGAAACTGATCGCCACAAAATGCCATGCACTGTTGCCGATGTTGATGCTTGTATTCACGTTTGAAGGCGTATCGCCGCCATTGCATTCATGAAGAAAAAGTTGTCCATTGCGATTAACTTCCATAGAACTGTTTGCGCTGGCAGACGCGATTGATTCTATTGTGCTGTTTGGCGTTTTTATCCATCCCGTGAAAGTTATCGGCACATCTCCCGAACTTAGGCCGTTTTGAGTCGAGGTAACGTATTGTGTGCTAGTTGTAAAATACAACCCTCCTCCATTTATTCCGCTTATCCATGAAGGTGAGTTAAATACCGTCCCATTGTTTCCCCACCCGCTCTTGTCATAGGCAGTTGTTCCAGATCCTTCGTTCAACGGCCAGTACCCCACCAATCCATGTACAAAAGGAGTTAGGTCCAGGTTGGAACCAAGAGCGTAGGTGGTAGGATCGGGGTTTCCTGATTGAGCGGCTTGAGTTTGGTAGTTGTTGGATTCGAAGTAGGAGGTTAGTTCATATTGGGAACCATTGGTGGCGTAGGTGTAGTATTCACCTGTGGAAGTAGTGTTTTGGGGATCGATTGGAATGGTTGGCAAAGGATTGCCGGTGGTGATGGAAGAGAAAGATATTGGTATCCAGCCGTTCCCGTTGGTTTCAGTCAGAGTTGAGGTGGAGACGCAGTGGTATGACCAACCCGTGGGAAGGGCTGGGAGGCCGAGATCGGAGCAGGTGGTAGAGGTGTCCGGAACGGAGACGTAAACCGTGTTTGATGAACCAAGGAAGGTGTTGCCGTTAGCTAGATACTCTCCAAGTGCAGTGTTGATGCTAGCTAAGTCTTGGATTCTGGTGGAATCCCTTCCTTGAGCTACCAGTTGGGCGGGGTTCACCACCAAGACAACGACGGCAGCCAAGATTCCTATGATGGCTATAACGATGAGAAGTTCGATTAACGCCAAACAGCACAATAGAATCAATCGCGTCTGCCAGCGCAAACAGTTCTATGGAAGTTAATCGCAATGGACAAC
>DAIDMW010000012.1 GCA_027448785.1 Candidatus Colwelliibacteriota bacterium
TCTCCATGAAAAATATTACATCCGCTATATGGACGACTTCGTCGTTTTGGGGACGGACAAAAAACGGCTGAACAGGGATAAGGAGCGTATAAGCTCTTTTCTTCGCGACGAATTAAAACTTGAATTGCACCCCAAGAAAGCCGAAGTTTTTCTAATAGACAAAGGAGTTGATTTCCTGGGATACGTTATCCGCGATAACCGCAGGTTATTGCGGAAGTCGACGGTTAAAAGGTTCCTGAAGAAGAAGCGGCGCCACGATAAAATGGTCGGAAAAGGCAAAATTCCACCAGAATCCGCCGAAAATATACGTGCATCCTGGCGCGGTTATACGAAGTTCGCCAAGTCATACAAGCTGATGGATAGTTTAGGATTGAAATAAACGGTCGATGATAATATATTGAAAGAGGTGAAGAAAGCGGCGGTTTATGCGGTTTTTCTGACGATTTTGGCGGTCATGGGGTACCAGGCCGTTAAGATTGGCTGGCAGCTCCGTGGATTAGACGCACAGTATTCGCAGTTAAAGCAGCAAAATACATATTTCACCGCTAATAACTCAACGTTGGAACAGCAGATAAAGTTTTACTCCGATCCGTACAACCTAGAAAAAGAGGTTAAATCCCGATTGAATTATATCGTTCCCGGAGAAAAGATGATCATCGTCGTTCCCTCGACCAGCACCCAAACACAAAGTACAAATTCTAAACCTTAAACTCTAAACACGCCGTTATTTAGAATTTCGTATTTCGGATTTAGAATTTATTGTATGCGGGATTAGTACAGCGGCAGTACATCAGCTTCCCAAGCTGAGGACGCGGGTTCGACTCCCGTATCCCGCTCAAGTGCCAGAGGCGCTTGAGCGAGGCTCGCCCGTTGGGCGAAGCAAAGCTCGCTCCAAGGGCGGCCCGCTCAAAATAATGAACGGAATAGTATATATTCTTCAAAGCTTGTCAGATGGAAGAACTTATGTTGGTTCCACTAATAATTTGAGTCGTCGTTTAAAACAACATAACTCTGGACAAGTAAAATCAACTAAACACAGACTTCCTTTAAAGATTTTGTTTATAGAAAAGTTTCAAACATTATCTGAAGCAAGAAAACGTGAGAATTGGTGGAAAAGTGGAGCCGGAAGGAATAAATTAAAAGAGTATTTTAAATCACTTCAAAATAAGGTAGCTTTAGCGAAAGACGGGCGAGGTAGATAAGGTGTTCCGGAGCTTTAGTGTAGGATACCATTAAGGTGTTCCGGAGCTTTAGCGTAGGACACCCGTATCCCGCTCAAAGGAGCGCAAAGTGAAAAGCTAAAAGCGAAAAATACCGACCAGCCGTTCGTTGCTGTTCTTTTGCCTTTTGCGCTTTAATCTTTACGCTTCCCAAACCCGTTCGTATTTGGAATTTGTTATTTGTGATTTGTTTAGGATTTCGGATTTAGAGCTTCGAATTTGACCAATTGCTGGTCTTTGTTTTTCGCTTTTATCTTTTCGTTTTGCGCTTCTTTTATTCTGGCTTCTTAATTAAGAGCGAGGCGACGAAGATGAGGCCGGCGGCGCAAATTATCACCGGCCCCGGCTCGACGCCAATCTTCTCCGAGAGCGCCAGTCCGGAAGCGACGCTTACAAGCGAGACCACGGCGCTAATCGTAAACATCGAGCTAAGGCTGCGGGCCAGGTTTTTGGCGGTAACCGCCGGTATAATGATCAGCGTTCCGGCGAGAAGCGCGCCGAGGTAACGCAGTCCGAGCATAATAGTCATCACCATGGCGACCAGGAAGTAGAGGTTTAATAACTGGTTATTTAGCCCCGAAGTCTTGGCCAGGTCCGGAGAAAGGATAGAGAGGATGATTTTCTCCTTTTGGCGAAGAAGATAGAATATGATGCTAAGGGCCACCGCTATTCCCACCAGGAATTCAGCTACCGATATCTGCGAATAGGCGCCGAAAAGAGCGTTTATTATCTCCTCGCTCGGAGTGATTAAAGCGCCGATAGCCAGAGCCAGCGAGAAGACCACCCCGATCATCGCGTCGGTAGAGATCTTGGTTTTATTTTCCAGCCCCCAGATTATGAACGCGCCAACTAAAAGGGAAGCGGTTGCGCCGAGAAGGGGATTGACGCCGAAAAGCAGCGCCAATCCCAGTCCCGGAAGGGCGATGTGCGACATCGGGTCGGAGGCGACGCTCAGCCTCCGCATGACGGCGAAAGCGCCGACTATCCCGGCGGTGACCGCCATCACCAGGGCCAGGATTATATAGAAAGCGAAATTAGCCGTGATCATGGTGGTGATGATGCTCGTGGCCGTGCTCATGGCCTTCCTCGTGTCCTTCTCCGACGAACTGGTGTTCATGGACATAAAACTTGACCGGCGTTCCGTAAAGTTCGTGCAACCTTTCCGGCGTCAGGACTTCTGCCGGGTGGCCGAAGCAGAGATTCTGCTTATTCAGGCAGAGAACTTTATTGGCGTAACTGTAAATCAAGCTTAGGTCGTGCGAAACGATGAGCAGCGTCATCTTCCGCTGATCGCATAGTCTGTGCAGATCCTCGTAAATCTGGGCGCTGCTCGGCGTATCGACGCTGGCGGTCGGTTCGTCGAAGATCAATACGTTAGGGTCGCCGATCATCGCGAAAGCAATCAAGGCCCGCTGGAATTGGCCGCCAGAGAGCTTGGCGAGCGGACGATCAAGGAACGAGCCGGGCAGTTTTACCAGCGACAGGACTTCTTCGACTTCGCCGGCGCTGGTTCCGATTATCTTCGCCTTTAAATTCAGGAACTCCCGTAGAGTGAGGGGCAGGCTCCAGTCGATGAATAGCTTCTGCGGAACGTAGCCGATCCTAACGCCCTTTTTCCATTCGATTTGCCCTTGATAGGGAATGGTGTGTAGTAGGGCCCGCAGAAGGACGGTTTTCCCGGAGCCGTTGGGGCCGATGATCGCTAGAATGTCCCCCGGGGAGACCTCGAAGTTAACGTTTTCCAACACGTTCAGCTCGTCGAAGCTTACTGAAAGGTCTTTGACGCTTAATATCATTTATTTTTTGCCGAAAAGCGATTACAATAGCATTATAACACAAGCGTCAAGCGGCCACCCGTTCGGCGCGCCAGCCCGAGTAGCTCAGTCGGCAGAGCGAGCGCTTCGTAAGCGTTAGGTCGGAGGTTCGAATCCTCTCTCGGGCTCATGTCTCGCTAAAGAAAAGGCAAAAGTCTAAATGAAGCGGACATTGCAAAGACTATGGCTGAAAACAAAAAGGATATTTCTAAAGAAGAAGTGCAAGAGCTGGCTCGCCGCTTAGGCGAGCGGCTTTGACATAGAAGGAAAACGAACCAAACTTAAGGAGCTGGAGTATGCCGTAGCCGATCCCGAGCTGTGGAAGAATAAGCGGGAGGAGGCCGAGGCGAAAACAAAGGAGCTTGGTTTTTTGCGCGACCTTATCGGGAAATTCGATTCCATATCTTCGGAAGAGGATTTGGAGGAAATTGAAAGATATGTCTATCTTTCGAGGCCGTACGACCAGCTGCCGGCGGTCGTCTCGACTTTTGCGGGAGCGGGAGGGGAAGACGCATCAGATTGGGCAGCGATGCTTTTACGGATGTACGAGAAATTTGCGGCGAGCCGCGGATGGAAAGCCAGGCGGATCGATGAGGATGCGATTCTCGTCAGCGGCCCTTACGCCTACGGTTTGCTGAAGAACGAGGCCGGAGTGCACCGCCTGGTGCGGATTTCGCCCTTTGACGCCAAGCAGCTGCGCCACACCTCCTTCGCTTTGGTAGAAGTCGTGCCGGAGCTTCCGGAGCTTCAGGCCCAGCGTATGCAGATACCGGAGGGCGATCTAAAGCTGGAACTTTCTCGCTCCAGCGGCCCGGGAGGGCAAAACGTGAACAAGGTGGAAACGGCGGTGCGCATCATCCATTTGCCGACCGGGCTAACGGCCTCGTCGCAGACCGAGCGCTCGCAGGCCCAAAATCGCGAACGGGCGCTGAATCTTCTCAAGGGCAAACTCCTAAAACTGATGGAAGAGAGGAAAGCCGAAGAGTTAGGAGAGTTGCGGACCAAAGTTAAGCCGGAATGGGGGAATCAGATACGCTCTTACGTCTTGCATCCTTACAAGCTGGTCAAAGACAATCGGACCGGCGTTGAAACCACTAATGCGGAGGGAGTTCTGGCGGGAGAGCTTGATAAATTCATCGACGCCGAGTTACAATTGGAGAAGTCGGCGTAAAACAGATCCGAAAGGCTTGCTTTTAAGCTGATACAGACCATTTAATGATTGCTTTCCAAAACGTTTATAAGAAGTACAACGGGCACGAGGCCCTGATCGACGTCAGTTTCCGCATATCGCCGAAGGAGTTCGTCTCCTTGGTCGGCCGCTCCGGCGCCGGCAAGTCCACGGTCATCAAGATGTTGATCGGGGAAGAAAAGCCAACCAGCGGCCGAGTGACTTTCGGCCGCTACGACGTTAATAAGGTGCGGCCGAAGGATCTGCCGCAGTTGCGGCGCCACATCGGCACTATTTTCCAGGATTTTCGTCTGCTTCCCAACAAAACCGCAGCGGAGAATGTTTCATTCGCCTTGGAGGTTGCTAGCCGCTCGGAAAAAGAAATCGAGGAGCTGGTTCCGGAGGTTTTGGATCTGGTCGGATTGAGCGACAAGGCCGGAAACTTCATTTCCGAGCTTTCCGGCGGAGAAAAGCAGCGCGTGGCTATCGCCCGCGCCATGGTCAACCGCCCCGAGGTTATCGTCGCCGACGAGCCGACGGGCAACCTCGATCCCTTTAATAGTTTAGAAATAATCAATTTGCTGAAGAAGATAAACGATCTCGGAACGACCGTGATTTTAGCGACGCACAACAAAGACATCGTCAACCAGCTGGGGCGGCGGGTTCTGACTATGGAAAACGGCCGCCTGATCCGGGACGAAGAAAACGGACGATATTCTCTGGCCTAAGCAAAGTCGCAAGAACAATAAACAATAATGGCAACAGCAATATACAGGATAATCAAACACGCTCTGGAACACCTTTGGAGGCAACGGCTTCTTTCGGTGGCGACGCTGGTCGTTATGGTGATGACTCTTTTCGCCTTCGGCTCGCTTATCGTCGGCAACCACATTCTCACCTCCGCTCTTAATTCCATTCAGGAAAAGATCGACATCAGCGTTTATTTCAAGACCACTACGCCGGAGGATCAGATTTTGAACATTCAGAAAACCCTGCAGCAGATGAGTCAGGTCAAGAGCGTCCAGTATATTTCTAATGCCCAAGCCTTGCAGATTTTCGAGCAGCAGCACGCCAACGATCCGACCATCTCCCAGGCCTTGAACGAGCTTGGAACCAACCCTCTTTCCGCTTCCTTGAATATCAAGGCCAATAATCCTAATGATTATCCGGTCATCGCTAATTATTTGAACGGATCGCAGGTCAGCGGATTAGTAGAGAACGTCAGCTACAACCAGAATCAGTTGGTGATCAAAAGGCTGGCCGAGATCATTAATATCAGCCGCGAAGCTGGATTGATTTTGACTATTATTCTGGCTTTTGCCGCCACTCTGATCGCTTTCAACACGATCCTTATCGCCATCTATTCCAACCGCGAGGAAGTCGAAATCATGCGCTTTGTCGGCGCATCCAACACTTTTATTAGCGGGCCTTACATTATCGAAGGAGTCGTGTATGGGATCATTGCCGCGGTTATCAGCTTGCTCATATTGACGCCGGTCGTTTTCGTCATTTCTCCTTATATGCAGGTCTTCATACCCGGCTTCAGCCTGCAGCAATATTTTATCGGCAATCTTGTCTTGCTCTTCCTGTATGAGATTATTTTCGGAAGCGTCATCGGAATAATTTCCGGTATGATCGCTTTGCGGAGATATTTGAAGAAGTAGATCATCTAAGCGCAAAACGAAAAGCGCAAAATACCGAAAATCCTAAATCCTAATATCGAAATCCGAAACAAATTCGAAATACTAAATAATAAATCCAAAACACGTTCGTATTTCGTATTTATAATTTGTAGTTTGTGATTTGTTTAGGATTTCGGATTTAGAATTTCGAATTTTGCCAATTGCTGACTGTTATTTTTCGCTTTTCGCTTTGCGTTTTGCACTTATTTTTTATTCTGGCTTCCATCTAAAAAGCTTAGACGAGTTAAAGAGGGGGAAGAAGTCCGTGGCGAAGTTATAAAAAGCGGCCAAAGCCGGGCCGGCGATTCCGGTAAAGACCAAAGCGAAGCCGATGGCGTTGGAAAGAACCCAAAGAACGATATCCTCGTTTACCACTTTCATCGTTGATCGGCCAAGCTGCATCATTTCGGGCAGGCGATCAAGGTTGTCGGTTAGAATGACTATGTCCGCCGCCTCGACCGCCACTGCCGTCCCGACGCCGCCCATAGCTATTCCCACGTCCGCCCGCGCCAGAGCCGGAGCATCGTTTATTCCGTCGCCGATCATAGCTACCGGAGAAGAAGGGGAGGACATTCTTTCTAATTCTCGCAGCTTGTCCTCCGGTTTCATGGCTGCTTGGAACTCGTCCATCCCCAACGCCGAGGAGACTCGCGCCGCGGTTTGCTTATTGTCGCCGGTGAACATTATGACTTTGTCGACGCCGGCCGCTTTTATCTTTTCCACGCTCCTTTTCGCTTCGGCGCGCGGCATGTCGGAAACGCTGATGATTCCGGCCAACCGATGATCGATAGCAACCATGATGGCGGACCCGCCGAGCTTTTTCTGCGCTTCTTTCAATTTATCGGCGACTTTGGTCGGCTCTTTGATTTTCGCCGGGACGAGTATCTTCTCGTCGCCTAAGGCGATCTCTTTTCCGCGGAGTTTTGCCACAACTCCCTGGCCTTTGACGACGTGGTATTCTTCAGGATCGGGGGGATCATTCTCGTATTTATAAGCCTCCTTGAATATAGAGCGTCCGATCGGATGTTCGGAAAATTTTTCGGCTACGGCCACGCTTTCCCAGAACTCCTGCCGGCCAATCCACGGCTCGACTGAGGCTTCGCTGACCGAGAAATTGCCGTAGGTCAGCGTTCCCGTCTTATCCAGAACCACTTTCTTTACGCTTTGCAGCGCGTTTAGCCATTCGCCGCCCTTAACGATCACCCCCCGCTTGGCGGCCCGCCCTAAGGCGGCGGTTATGGCTAAGGGGATGGCGACCGCCATATCGTCGGCGCATGCTACAAGAAAAAGAGCGGCGGTCATAATGATGTCGCGCGTTAGGAGATAGGTGGCGACTCCGGCCAAAAGGACTATCGGCAGGAAGATGGCGGCGAAGCGGTCGGCCAACCTCTCCGAGCGCGACTTATTTTTGGCAGCTTGCGCTATAAGCTCGGCCATGCGCTCGATGGTCGAATCTTTGCCTACGCGCGTGGCTTTGATCTTGACCGCGTTGGACTCATTGATAGTTGCGCTCCAAACCTCGTCCCCGACGGTTTTCTCCACCGGGGCAGATTCTCCGGTGACGGGAGATTCGTTGAAAAACGCGCTGCCGAAAATTATCACCCCGTCCACTGGAACCCTTGCGCCGGCGTTAACAAGCAGAACGTCCCCACTTTTTATCTCGTCGACCGGAACTTCCCGCACTTCTCCATTTGCTTCGCGCCAAGCTTTGAGCGGTTTTAACTTTAAAAGCTCCTCGACCGCTTGGTTGGTTTGGCTTTTTGTATACCATTCGAGAAGCGAGGCGGAGGCGAGCATTAGAACGATGAAGGCTGCAGAACGGAACTCGCGTGCTCCAAATGAAACGAGTAGGGCAAAAGAATTGAAAGCGTCGATATTGATCCGGCTTCTTGCGATTGCTTGCAGGGCGCCGATGAAAGTTGGAAGCGCTGCCAGCGCGGAAACTATGAGTAGGGGATAAAATGTGGCTTGAGGCCGAAAAAAGTTGGCGGCTAAAGCTGCGATAACTGCGGGTATTAAAATATACTCCCGCAGGGGAGATAAAACGATGGAGTTATAATGCCGGGTCGGCATCAAATCAATAGCCGCCGCCTACCTTCTCGCCGAACTCTTCATCTTCGCGGTCGGAGTCGGCCTCGGCCTTAGTGTGATGGATCCTCCCGTCAATGTGGTTGGGCGGAGCGTAGACGGTGAAAATTTCCAGAGGATCGCTGCCGGTGTTAATGAAGTTGTGCTTAGTTCCCGGGGTGACCACAACCGCGTCGCCAGCGGAAATGGCAGATTCCTGTCCGTCGAGTATAGCTTTGCCGGAGCCCTTCAAAAAGAAGAGGGTTTGTTCGACGTTTTGGTGCGTTTCTTCTCCGACTTCTCCGCCAACCGGTATTTTCATTACCACCAATTGGCTGCGCTTGCCGGTGAAAAGAACTTTGCGGAAGTTCGGGTTTTCCGATGTCTCTCGGAAAACGTTACCAATGTACGACATTTATTTTTTTCGCCTGATTTCGGCCTTTAAGAAATTATAAAGCGCAAAGATAAAAGCGCAAAGTTTAAAAGACCCGACGGCCAACGACCCACCGTTATTTTGCCTTTTTCGCTTTTAGTTTTGCGCTTTTTTATATTTCTATCTGCGAAAACAAGTATCCTCCGAAGAAAAGCAGTATGGCGGACGTCAGGATCAAGACCAACAGGTCGGTGCCTAAGCCGAACTGCGATATGCCGGTCAGAGCTCCGCGCAGGCCGTCCACCCCGTAGGTTAAAGGATTGGCTCCCGAAATGAGCGAGATAGTGCGGGGAAGGTCATTTAGGGGAAAGAGCGCTCCGGAAAAGAAGAAAATCGGCATAACAAGGAAGTTCATTATCAATTGGAATCCCTGCATATCTTCGAGGAGAGAGGCAATAGCCGTTCCTAGAGCGGTAAAAATTATTGCAACCAAAAACATAAAGACGAAGGCGAGGAGAAGATTGATGGATGAAAGCCGGAAGCCGATGAAGTAGGCGATAATAAGGACGATAATTCCCTGGATGAGAGCGATAGTCGCTCCTCCCAAAGTGCGGCCGATCATGATGCGCAATCTGGTGACTGGGGCGACCAAAGTCTCTTTCAGGAAACCGAATTGCTTGTCCCAGATGATTTCGATTCCGGAAAACAGAGCGGTAAAAAGAATGCCCATCGCCACCACGCCCGGCGCCAGGAATTCGAGGTAATTGCCGCCGCCGGCCTTCTGGAAAATCGGCCCGAAACCAAAGCTTAAAGCCAGGAGGAAAAGAAGCGGCTGTCCGAGGGAGCCGATAATGCGGCTCTTGGAGCGGAAGTATCTTTTTAACTGTCTTAACCAAAGGATATAAATGGCGTTCATATTTTTTCTTATTGCCGGCGATGGCGGAGCCGTTGGTTATAGCGCATCGATTCGCCGACGCCCAACTCCTCTTCGCGGATCTCCTTGCCGGTCAGCGAAATGAAAGCGTCCTCCAGTGATTTGGCTTTGGCTTGCTCCTTGATTTTACTCGGCGTTCCGCGGATTATAATCTGACCATGATCGATAATGGCCACCTTTCCCGCCGAACGCTCAGCCTCGTCGATGTAATGGGTGGTGAAGAAAACGGTGACGCCCTCCTTTTGGTTTAAATCCTTGATATATTCCCAAATGTGGTTGCGGGTCTGAGGATCCAAACCCAGCGTCGGTTCGTCGAGAAAGAGAACCTTCGGATGGTGCAGCAGGCCGCGGGCGATCTCCAGCCGCCGGCGCATTCCGCCGGAAAAACTGCGAATTAGATCGTCTTTGCGTTCCCACAGCTCGGTAAACTTTAGAAGTTCCTCGATGCGTTTTTTGCGCAGCTTGGTCGGGACGTTGTAAAGAACCGCGTGGAACTCCATATTCTCGTAGGCGGTCAGTTCGTCGTCCAGGCTCTGGTCCTGAAAAACGATGCCGAATGATTTGCGGACTTCGTTCTGCTGCGTCAGGGGATCGAACCCGTTGATAAGTATTTTTCCCGAAGTCGGCTTGAGCAGGGTGGTGAGCATCTTTATGGTCGTGGTTTTTCCGGCTCCGTTCGGACCGAGGAAGGCGAAGACCTCTCCGTGTTCGACTTCGAAGCTGATTCCGCGGACCGCCTCGAACTCATCGAACTTCCTTACTAAATCAACAACCTTAATTATAGGTTTCTTCTCTTCCATATCTAAAAACTACTCCCTTTCCTTGGAGTGATGACGGCCTTCGCCGGAAAACCAGCGGCTGCGCCGTTCGTTCCGGAGCCGCGGGTGAAAAATAAACACCAAGCCGACGGCGATTATCAAAAGCGGCCAAGCAATTTTCCAAACCTCGGGCTGCAATACTCCGGTGTTTTGCAGAAGGAATACCGCTCCGATCAAGATGAGAATTAAACCAAAGCGCATTTCAAGCTTATAGATCTTAGGACGCAATGAGTTTAGCACAAAATAGTTGAAACCCCAAGATAACGATTTTTTTATCCAATCCATCAACATTATATGTTTATTATCCAGACTCCGAGAAAAATGAGAAGCGCCGCGCCGATCTTTATTTTCAACGTTTTGCGGCTGATATCCTCCTTAACTATTTTGGGGAACCAACGCGCTAAAATCAAGCCCATGGCGATCATGAAAAACGGCTGGAATCCTCCCATGGCCGAGATCAAAGAAACTGGCGCCATGGTCACGGCCGCGAAGAAGAGGATATTGGCCGAAAAATACACCGTTTCGTTGACTGTTATAAACGCCAATGCTTCTCGCCGCACGCTTTCCAGCGAACGCAGTAGATGTCGAAGGTGTGGACGGCGCTGAACGGCATAAAAATAAGTCAGTGCCGAGCCAATGCCCATGCCGATGAATTCGTATCCCGACATTATCCAAAAATCGCTTTCCGGAGTCACCGCTTTGAAAAGCACCGGGGGCATGGCGTTTAAAACGACCGCCAGCAACATATACTTGGTCGACTCTCTTATTTTGAAAATATCCCCGCTGAATTTACGGAGCGACAGGATAAATCCTCCTACGATAATAAGGATGAAGCCGGCAGCCTGGTGCCATGACAACTGCTCGCCGAGCAGAAAATAAGCGAAGATGAACGTGAAGACCGGGATGGCTTGGAAAAGAGCGGCTACCCGCGACGGATCGTCTAGATCAACCGCCTTGTACCAAGGCAAAAGCGCCAGCTGGAAAAGTATGCCCGAGGTTAAAAGTATGACGGTTGGCGCCAAACC
Organism: Candidatus Colwelliibacteriota bacterium; assembly: GCA_027448785.1. Taxonomy (GTDB): domain Bacteria; phylum Patescibacteriota; class Minisyncoccia; order UBA6257; family Colwellbacteraceae; genus JACWAO01. Next base: position 11,102 of record DAIDMW010000012.1, read on the forward strand.
GACGGTCGGCCAGCGGTTCAACGATAAGACGCCTATGCCGAAGACGAACGAAACCACGCCGCTGATCATTGCCAGGAATTCGCCGTCGCGGACCTTTTTTTCGATGAGAAACTTATCGATGAAATTGGTTACGCCGTACAGGAAGGTCGCAGCGATAGCCAGAAGGTATGCCAACATGAATGCGTTTGAATTATACACCACGTCCTTGGATTGCGCCGAAAGTGGGTGAGCGGTATTATTTCCGTATGCCGACGAGAACAAGTAATTTATTCGATCCCGATTCGGACCGCCCGATGGTCCTGAGCCGAACCAAAGTCGATTTATTTATCCAGTGCCCTCGCTGTTTTTATTTGGATAGGCGCCTCGGGATCGGCCGGCCGTCGCTTCCGGGATTTTCTCTGAACAACGCGGTCGACGCGCTTCTAAAGAAAGAGTTCGATATGCACCGCGCTCAAGGCACCGCGCATCCTTTAATGGAAAGCTACGGCATCGAGGCGGTTCCGTATCAGAACGAGAAGCTGGAGGAGTGGCGCGATTCTTTGACCCGCGGAGTAAAGCATTTGGACGAAGAGAATAATCTCTTGATTCGCGGCGGGATCGACGACGTTTGGATAAACAAAGACGGAGAACTGCACGTCGTCGATTACAAGGCGACTTCCAAAAACGGCCCAGTGGGAATAGACGGGGAGTACCAAAAGGGCTACAAGCGCCAGGTGGAGATTTACCAATGGCTTTTCCGCCGGAATGGCTTCAAAGTCTCCGACATAGCTTATTTTGTCTACTGCAACGGGCGCGCCGACCGCAAGGCTTTCGACGGCAAGCTCGAGTTCGATGTCGAGGTAATACCATACCGCGGAGACGACTCGTGGATTCCTTCTACGCTGAGAGCGATAAAGAAGTGCTTGATGGACGACAAACTTCCGGAGTCGGCTCCGGCATGCGAATATTGCCGCTACCGCCTCGCCGCCGGAGGAAGGTAATCTTTAAAAAAATAAAAAAAAGAAATGAATTCCAAACACAATTTTCTAATAATAGGCTTTGCAATCGTGATAGCCGCCGCAGCCGTTCTGCTCTCGCTGCGGATAATCGAGATGAAAAGAGTTGCGGTAAAACAGGAGGTTACTACTGCTACCGTATCTCCGGCGGCCACTTCCACGACTGCCGCCGCGCCGACGCAGATTATCAAGTACGCCGTGCCGTCTTCTCTGCCGACTTCCAGCGTCAGCGGCTACTGCTGGACTGGTTCGATTGCCGCGCCTTACCGCGCCGACGCCTGGCGCTGCATGGTTGGTAACTCGATTCAGGACCCGTGCTTTACCGCCGCTGGCGGAAGCGTCTTTTGCCCGGAAGATCCGGCCAATAACGCTGGAATGCTGATCAAACTGACCAAGCCGCTACCGGCGCCGGAGGCGGCCGCTGGCACTGGAAATTGGGCTTGGCGGCTGGAGCTGGCTAACGGCGTTTTTTGCGAACCGTTTACGGGAACGCGGCCGTTCATTGACGGTCAGATGGGAGTTTACTCCTGCACCCCGGGGGCTAATAATCAAAACCTGATGATTATGAATGATCTGAATTCTTCTGGCCCTGTCTGGACGGCGGATGAAGCGGTAATTACCCAATCGGGAAACAATTATTCAATCTCTTCGTCGTCCACGATTCCGGTGGAAATCGTGTGGCAGTAGGAAGCGCAAAACTTAAAGCGCAAAGCGCAAAATACCGACAATCCGTTAGTCGTCGGTTCTTTTAAACTTTGCGCTCGCCTTGTCGTTATTTTTCGCTTTTATCTTTTAGTTTTGCGCTTTTTTCGTTTGGGATTTAATTGAGCGTCACTACGTATCCGTTTTGGTTCACGATAATCGCTTTATCGTTATTGGGATTGTAATCCCGCTCCAGCGAGTCGTCTCCCAAGGTGGAATCGACGAGATAAAATTTTTCTCCATGGGTCAGGGTGTAGACTTGCGGTTTGGCGAAGGTCGACGTCGAATGCAGAGTTATCTGCGTGTCGCCGTCGGCCAGCTTGGTCTTTCCGAATTGATACCCGGCTAAAACTCTTTGGGCTTGCGGCGAAAGCGTGTTTCCGGAGACGAGGTAGGAGATTTTGGCATATGGCGAAGTGGCGAACTTTATATTAGTGGTTTTAGCGATGACGGGCGTGAAGGCGGCGCCGTAGCGAGAGGATGCCGCTGAAAATGCGGACGAAGTGGAGTTAGAAGTGGCGCGCGACATATGACTTTTTCCGGATCCAGGATACATAAAAGCAATCACGGTCACCGCCGTTGCCGCAATAACCAAAAGTGCTACTTTACCGATGTTTTTCATGCCGGCCGAATCAGCTTATTCGGGTTAAAGGGTAAAATTTGAAAGATTAAATTAGCTTAAAGACAGAACAGTACAAATAAGCGCAAAGCGAAAAGCTAAAAGCGAAAAAAAACAGTAATTGGCCGGCAGTCGTCGGTTCTTTTAAACTTCGCGCTTTTAATTTTGCGCTTTACTGCGCGACTATGTATCCGTTCTGGTCAACGACAATGGCTTTGTCGTCGTTGGGGGAGTAGTCTCGTGGCTGGGTATCGTCTCCCAAAACATAATCGATGAAATAAAGGCTTTCGCCGGGAGTCAGTGTATAAATCTGGTCGGGGACCGGAAAGGAGGTGGAGCGCAGGGTTATTTGCGCGTCTCCGTTAGGCAGTTTGGTTTTGACAAGTTCGTACCCGGTAAGCGCGCGTTGAGCTTCGGGTGAGAGTGTGCTGCCGGAGACTAAATAAGCGAATTGAGCATAAGGAGAGGTGGAAAATTTTACCTGGCCGTTTTGATTTCCGGAAGTCGCTGGCGGTGTGGCCGGGGCCGTAGCTGCGGCCGGGGGGAACGGCTTTGAAATCGCGGACGGCATCTGCCCGCTTCTGGAGCCTAAATAAGCGAAAATTACTCCAGCGGTTACGATTATAGCCGCGAGGATGAGTAAAAACACTGCTTTGTCGTTCTTCATGTTCTTTTAATTGTTTTATATGTAAGTTAACCAGCGACGGAGATAAGTTGTCAATGCGTAAGCGTGGAAATACTAATGTATTGACACGCTTATACATAGACATAAGCGTGGAAATGCGCCTGTTCTTTGGAATGCAAGCCGTTTTTATCGCTGGCAGGCGGCCTCGGCATGCCCGGCTCCAGGCTTAAAAAGTTGTCGGGTTTAAAAGGTTAACCTGGTTTAAGGATTGGTTAATAGACTGACTAAGCGAGTTGACGAATAGTTCGCTCAGCCAGACGGTGAGGATGAGGGAAACGACGGTTAGGATGATAGTTATCCATCCGGCCCTTTTGGCGATCGGATCATTCTGCCGCAAAAACTTAAATGAATAGGCCAGGCCGAAAGGTGGCAAAAAGAAGCTGACTAAATAAGCGCTGAGCTGTTGCCAGACACTGGGAGGCTTGGTTCGCAGGGGCGCGCCGCAGTTCGGACAAAAATAAGCGTTCGGCGGAACAGGCTGATGGCAGACCGGACAGAGAGCGGGGGATGAAAGCGGAGTTTGCGCCTGGAGCGGAGGCGGGAGCGGCGCCACGGGAGCCGGCTGCGGAACAAGCTGGGGTTGCGGGGTGTTTGCGTCCATTCTTTAATAATACAACCTATGCCTAGCGATTGGGAATTATTTCCTTTTACCTCTGTTGGCGTAAGGGAGTTGGTTTTTCCCGATAATGCCCTGGATGGCGCTGAGCCGCTCTGCCAGCCGACCGGCCATTTTCTCAAGGTTGGACGGCGTGGCGAAAGCTATCATATCGCCGAGGCCGAACACCAGAAGCTTGTCGCCTTTCTTTAATCGCAGCGCGCGCCGCGCTTCCGCGGGAACGACTATTTGGCCTTTTTCGCCGATGGTCGCCAGGCCGTAAAGCTTTTTGTCTCTTGCGTGATTCATGGCAGTGGTTTATATTCTTTAAGTCCTACAAGTAGGAAAAGTAGTACATCGAGTATCGCTTTTCCGCTGTAAAATGTCAACACAAGATAACTCCGGAAATAATAAAAAAATGAGCAAATTAAGATCTTTTTCTGAAAGGCACCGCTTTTGGATTGTTTTGGTTGCGGTGGTCGTTATCGGCTATGCCGCTTATTCTATCTTCGGCCACAACAAACCGACTGTGGTTTACGCGACCGCAGAGGTCACCAAAGGCAACTTGGTGACGACGGTTATCGGCACCGGACAAGTTTCGCCGCTGAATCAGATCAACGTTCAGCCGCAGGCCTTGGGGCAGGTGGCGGCTGTCGATGTTTCGGCTGGGCAATATGTCTCGGCCGGGCAGACGCTTTTCGTCGTCGGCCAGCAGAGCGCCAGGGTGCAGGTGCAGCAGGCCCAGGCTTCATTGCAGTCGGCGGAATCCTCTCTGGCCAACGCCAAGGCCGATCTGGCATTGATTGAACAGCAGCAAAACCTTGCCGTCAGCAATGCTTACGAGAATCTACTCAACTCCGGCATCGCGGCGACCCCGAATTCCAATAATTACTCGACAGCTACGCCGACTATAACCGGCACCTACATCGGCGATGCTACCGGGACTTATACCATAACCTTACACACCATTTCCGGATACAAGCCGGACAACTTCTCGATCAGCGGGTTGGAAAACATCGCCAACATAACCATCAATCCCAATGGAACACCGACTCCCTTCGGCACGCGCGGGCTTTACATCCAATTTCCGGCGGGAATAAACCTGAACGACTCTTGGACAGTGACAATCCCTAATCCCAACGCTTCCGATTATTTAAGCAGCTACAACGCCTATCAGAGCGCGTTGCAAGCCAAAGCGCAAGCTATTCAATCAGCTGAGGCGGCGGTAACTTCGAGCGAGGACGCGCTGACTTCGGCGCAGGCCTCCATGAGTTCGGCTCAGCTGCAATTACAGAACACCGTGGTCACCGCGCCTTTTTCCGGCCAGGTGGCGGCGGTTAACGTCGTAGTCGGACAGTCAACCCAGTCGTCCTCGACTGTAACGCTGATTACTCCCGAAAAAATCGCCGAAATTTCTCTAAACGAAATCGATGCCGCTAAAGTTAAAGTTGGGCAGAAAGCTGCTTTAACTTTCGCCGCTCTGCCTAATTTGACGCTTCCGGGAACGGTCGTCGAGCTGGATGAGTTGGGAACGGTCAGTCAGGGCGTCGTCACTTATGATGCTAAGGTGGCTCTCGACGGCAACGCTTCGCAAGTTAAGCCGGGAATGAGCGTGACCGCCACTATCGTCACCAATACCGCCAAGAACGTGCTAATGGTTCCTAATTCAGCGGTCAGAAGCCGCGGCAGCAAAAATTTCGTCCAGGCGATTGGAAGTGACGGTAAAACCGTTTCTCAAGAAGTTCAGGTCGGCGTCAGCAACGACACGATGACCCAAATTGTCAGCGGCTTGTCGGAAGGAGAAAAAGTCGTAACCGTATCACTAAGCGCGGCCGCGGCCGGTCAGACCGCGGCGACTCCGGCGGCCGGGGGAGGGCGGGCTTTCTTCGGCGGAGGCGGCGGTCGTGGTTTTGGGGGATGATTCAGATTAAAGATATCATAAAGACCTATACTAACGACGATGTTGAAACCCAGGTACTTAAGGGCGTCTCTTTTACGGTGCGCGACGGAGAATTCATCGCTATTATGGGGCCATCCGGCTCCGGCAAATCGACTTTAATGCACATTCTTGGGGCTTTGGATACACCGACCAGCGGCCAGTATTTTCTGGACGGGAAAGACGTTTCGGATCTATCGGATGATGAGTTAGCCGATGTCCGCCGAAACAAGATCGGCTTTGTTTTTCAGTCTTTTAACCTCTTGCCGCGCGCTACCGTGATGCGTAACGTCGAAATGCCGTTGCTCTATAGCCGCGTTCCGAAGGAGGAGCGGGAAAAAAAAGCTAAGGCGGCGCTCATCTCTGCCGGCTTGAGCGAAGACAGGTTTAATCATCTTTCCAACCAATTGTCGGGCGGGCAGATGCAACGCGTGGCGATTGCTAGGTCACTGGTAAACGATCCGACGCTTATTCTCGCCGACGAGCCAACCGGTAACTTGGACAGCAAGACCGGAGATATAGTGTTGGGCACTTTTCAAAAGCTGAACGAGTCCGGCAAAACGATAGTTTTGATAACCCACGAGCAATACGTGGCCGAACACGCCGAACGCATTATCCACATCCGCGACGGGGTGATACTCGCAGATGAAAAGAATGGAAACCGCATAATCAAAGAACTTCAATGAACCTAGCTGATTTATTCGAAGAGACGTTTTTCGCCTTATTCTCGAACAAGGTTCGTTCAGGCCTGACTATTTTAGGCATCATTATCGGCATCGGTTCGGTGGTCGCGACACTCTCTATCGGCCAGGGCGTTTCTAACTCTATCCAGTCCAACATTGCGGCTATAGGTTCCAATCTCATTATGGTTACCCCGGGAGCGCAGCAGAGCGGTTTGGTCCGCCAAAGCGCGGGTTCGGCTACCACCTTGACCTTGGACGACGCGAACGCCATCCAGAGCCAGGTGACCTCCGCCCAGTATGTCGCACCGCAGATTTCCCGCTCCTACCAGGCGGTGGCCGGTGGCAACAACGAGAACGTGCAGGTTATCGGCACTACGCCCGATTATGCGAATATCCGCAGCCTCAATATGCTTTACGGTTCGTTCATTACCAACAGCCAGGTTACGGCCATCGATCCGGTGGCGGTGCTGGGGCCGACGACCAGCGACAA
>DAIDMW010000013.1 GCA_027448785.1 Candidatus Colwelliibacteriota bacterium
TGTGGCCGAATTGGTCGAGAAAGAGAGAGAGGAAGCGCTTGGCTTTTTCCGCTTCGGAAAAAGTTTCGAAGTACTTGGGGTCGATTCCGACCTTGAGGACGAACTCCTCATACCTTTCCTTCGCCTCAGCGGAGTACGCGATGAACCCTTCCAAGTTCTTGATTCCCCGCTCGCGCAGGAAAGCTTCTTCCCCTCCGTCGGCCGCCTCGGTTATGAGGCTAGACAGAAAGAGCGGAAGGAAGCTGTCGACGAAGACTCCGCGCAAACCGCGCGGATTCTTCAGCCGAGAGTACATAGAAGCGAGAGTCGCTTGAACGTTGGCCGGCAACCCGCGCAGGAAGAAAACGTTGCGGTCGGCGTTGGTGAAGAAGATGCGGATAACCCGTTCTTCGTTTTCAGTGAACCGGTAGGGAACCATCCTTCTCATCCATCCTCGAGCGTGGTCCAGAACCTTTTCGGGAATCACTAGATCTAGCACAGAAACCCCTCCTTTAATTAGTTTGGAATCGCGCCTGTCCCCATTGGATTTTTGAGGTTCAGACGCGCCAAAAGGCACCCTAATATAATGATAGAAGGGTGAGGGAGTCAAATAAGTGCAAGGCTAAAACTAAAAGCGAAAAACAGCGACAGGGCGAGCGTAAAACTAAGAGCGCAAAGTTTAAAGGACCCGACGACTAACGACCCACCGTTATTTTGCCTTTTGCGCTTTGCACTTTGCGCTATAATTAGGGTTCTATGGAGTACCTGACTCTAGGTTTGATATTAAGCAGGGAGGAGGGGAACGAAGCCGACTCTTTCTTACATATATATACGCGCGACTTCGGGCGGATCGCCGCCGTCGCCAAAAGCCTGCGCAAGATAACCTCCAAGCTTTCCGGCCATCTTTTGCCAGGCAGGCTGGTTTCGGTGCGGATCGTGGAGCGCAACAACGGAGGCTGGCAGGCGGTGGACGCCGTCTCCCTGGGCTTTCTTCCCGCGTCGGCCGGCTCGTTGAAATTTTTGCGCTTTTTAAGAGAGGTCACTCCGCTTAACGAGCCCGATCCGGAAATTTGGGAAAGAGTTGCAACTTTGGCGGAAGACGGAGAGATTGGCCGAGAGGTTTACGGGGATTTTCTGGACGCGATGGGATTGGGGGCCAGCCTGGCGAAGTGTGCCAACTGCGGCGGCGAAGTTGCCTATTTTCTCCCCAAAGATATAATGTTTATGTGCAAGCGCTGCTTTCAAAGATCATTGGTTTCCGAAGATGAAGCGATCGATATTTAGAATAATCCTGGCGATAATAATTTTGGCCGTCTTGGTTCTAGTCGGCGCTTTTTATATCTACCGCGGCCTTTCTCTGCGCCAGATCAACGTCTCTTTAAACGTTCCCACGGCTGACCAGCAGATCGGCGTTCCTTTCGTTGTCGGCGTAACCGTGACCAACGACTCCAGCAGCGCCCTGAATAACGTGCGCGTCACGACGGCCTTGCCTGCCGGGCTGGTCTTGGCCGGCAACCACAACGAGCGCGTCATCGAGGACGACATGAGCCAGCTACAGGCCGGCGCCAGCTTCAACCGGACATACACGCTTATTGCCGTTCCGGTTTCTTCTTACAATGCGGAAAACCTGGTTTCCACAGTTTATTACTCTCCGCAGTCTATCACGGCCGTTTTCAACAAGAGTACAACCGTTGCGGTCAACGTCGCCAACCCCAATTTCACCTTAAACCTAACCACGGCCACCACTACCGTTTTTTCCGGCGAAAATTTTTCGCTGACCGCGGCCTACGCCAACAACGGCACGAGCACCGTGAGCGACCTGAAGCTGGAGTTTAATTATCCGTCCGGATACGCGCCGATTTCGGCCAACCCCGCCACCACCAGCAGCCAGCCGGTTTGGGATCTCGGGCAGGTCCCTAACGGAGGCGGCGGGCAAGTGACCGTGACGGGACAGGCTAGCCTGCCGGACAATTCCGCTTTTCCGATGGCCGCATCGCTCGTCGGAACGGTTGATGGGCAGGATTACGTTCTGACCTCGCAAACCGTAAATATGACGATCGCCCAATCGCCGCTTTCCCTAAGTATTTCTCTAAACGGCGGCGATCCGAACCAGACCACTTATCCCGGAGAGACGCTGAATTATGTCCTGACTTACGCCAATAACACTCCTTCGACCTTCAGTAATATCAGCCTCAAAGCCCAGGTTTTAGGATCGATGATAAACTGGGGAACTCTGCAAACCAACGGCTCGTTCAGCGGCTATAACAACACCATCGCCTGGTCGCATACTTCACTGCCGCAACTTTCCTCTTTGGGGCCGAACGCTTCCGGCACCGTTTCTTTCACCGTCACCCTCGATAGTTCGTATCCGATCCGATATCTGAACGACAAGGATTTCGCGGTTACCGTAAAAGCGCAGGCCTCTTCGCCGACCGTCCCTTATCTGATTAGCGCCGGACAGACCCAAACTTTGGCTATGTCCGAGGCGAAAGTCGCCGGGCAGATCACGGTGAAATCATCCGGCTATTTCCGCGACGCGGCCTCGGGCATCGTGAATACGGGGCCGTGGCCGCCAAAAGTCGGCCAGGCCACCGAGTACTCGATACACTGGAGCGTTGTTAACTACGCCACCGACGTCAGTAACTTAACGGTGGAAACCCAGCTGCCTCCGGGCGTCACTTTTGTTGGTGCGGCGCAGAACAACTCGTCGTCCACAATCACTTACGATCAATCGACCAATTCCGTCGTCTGGCAGATCGGCAACCTGCCGGCGACTACCGGACTGCTAACCACTCCGCCTCAGGCCGTCTTTCAGGTTTCGGCGACGCCCCAGGCCTCGGACGCCGGAAATTACATGACGATACTCGGCGAGACCGACGCCTCGGCAACCGACGCTTTCGCCGGCGGCACGCTCACCGCCTCCTCTTCGCCGATAACCACCCTGCTTCCCAGCGATCCGACAGTAAGCGTCGGACAGGGAATCGTGCAGCAATAGGCCATAAAAAACGAAAAACTAAAAGCGCAAAGCGCGAAAGAATTGACGACTGGCGAACTGTCGTTGTTTTTCGCTTTTAGCTTTTCGCTTTGCGCTTTTCTAGTCACTAGTCACTTATTCGTTTTTCATTTAGTATAAAACCAAGAATTTATGGCCAACGACCAGAACAAGGAGCTGATGGAGAAAATCGTCACCCTTTCCCGCAACCGCGGATTTATTTTTCCCGGCTCGGAGATTTATGGCGGACTGCAGAACTCGTGGGACTACGGCCCTCTGGGCACCTCTCTCCTGCGCAATATCCGTGAATCCTGGTGGAAGTTTTTTGTGGAATCCCGCCACGACATGGTCGGATTGGAGTCCACTGTCATAATGAATCCCAAGATTTGGGAGGCTTCCGGCCATCTCGAAAACTTCACCGATCCGCTGGTTGAAGACAAGGTGACGCACGTCCGCTACCGCGCCGATCATATCCTGGAAGACAAGGGAATAGATCCGAGCGGAATGTCCTTGGAGGAGATGGGTCGGAAAATAAGAGAAGCAGGCATTAAAAGCCCGGAGGGGAACGAGCTGACCGAGCCGCGCCAGTTCAACCTGATGTTCAAAACTTATATCGGCCCGACCGAGGAGAAAACTGCGGCCGCCTACCTGCGCCCCGAGCTGGCCCAGGGAATGTTCGTCGATTTCCCGGAAATCCTGCGCGTTACGCGGAAAAGGCTACCTTTCGGCATCGCTCAGACCGGCAAAGTTTTCCGTAACGAAATCACCACCGGAAATTTTATTTTCCGTTTGAAGGAGTTTAACCTAATGGAGTTCGAGTACTTCGTCCGGCCGGAGGAGTGGGAGAAGCATTTCGAGTTCTGGCTCGGAGAGATGAGAAAGTGGATGCGGGCCATCGGCCTCCGCGAGGAGGACCTGCACTTCCGCGAGGTTCCGGAAGGAGAACGCGCGCACTACTCAAAACGCACTGTCGATGTTGAATACAACTTTCCCTTCGGCGTAAAGGAGCTTCAGGCGATCGCTTATCGCTCCGACTTCGACTTGCGCAATCATGCGGAAAAGAGCGGCGCCGACATGAGCTACACCGACCCCAAGACGGGAGAGAAGTTCATCCCGCACGTCATTGAGCCGACTTTCGGAATCGACCGCGCCGCGCTAGCGGTCATTTGCTCAGCTTATCACGAGGAAGAGGTGAGAACCGCCAGCGGCGCGACGGAACCGCGCACCGTTTTACGCCTTCCAAAAGATTTAGCTCCGTTCAAAACCGCGGTTCTTCCGCTTTCCGCAAAAGAAGAGCTGTCGTCGGTCGCCAAAGAGATCGCTTCAGAATTACGCCGGCGTTTCGCCGTCGATTACGACGAGACGCAATCTATCGGGAAAAGGTACCGCCGGCAGGACGAGATCGGCACGCCGTACTGCGTCACCGTCGACTTTGATACTCTGAACGACCACGCGATAACCGTCCGCGACCGCGACACGATGCAGCAGGAAAGAGTTGGAATCTCTGGATTGGGAGAGTATTTGGAGAAGAAGCTGAGAGAAGCGCAAAAATAAAAGCGCAAAGCGAAAAGCGCAAAATGCAAAAGAGTTGACGACTGGCGACCTGTCGTTGTTTTTCGCTTTTAGCTTTTCGTTTTGCGCTTCCTTGCGCTTCTAGTTTGCTTTTTGAGTGGATTTAATTTATTTTCCAGATGATGGAGTACAAAAAAACAACTTTAGACAACCAACTGCGGATAATCACCGTTCCAAAGCCCGGCAGTCCGACGACGACCGTTTTGGTACTGGTCGAGGCGGGTTCGGCTTTTGAGGCTAAAAATATCAACGGCCTCTCGCACTTCCTGGAGCACATGGTTTTCAAGGGCACCGAGAAGCGTCCGCGCAGCATCGACATTGCTTCCGAACTCGACGGCCTCGGCGCTTCCTACAACGCCTTCACCAGCGTCGATTACACCGGATACTACGCCAAAGCGGAGAACCGCCATTTCGACCAGATCCTGGATGTGGTGGCCGATATTTATTTGCACTCAATCTTCGACCAGAAGGAGATCGATAAGGAGCGCGGCGTCATTATCGAGGAGATAAATATGTACGAGGATTTGCCAATGCGCAACGTCGGCGATATTTTTACCTCTCTTATGTACGGAGATCAGCCGGCCGGTTGGAACGTCGCCGGAGAAAAGGAGATTATCAGGAAGCTGACGCGCGACGATTTTATGAAATACCACCGCGACCGTTATCTCGCCGGCTCGACCATCGTGGTTGTGGCGGGCGACGTCGATGAAGAAGAGGCGATCAAAAAAGTCGGGCAAGCCTTCGCCGGCATTCCCGCCGGCAAGGGCGGAGCGCGGGAGAAAACCCTGGAAAAGCAATCAGCCCCGCAGCTTTTGATGAAGAACAAAAAGTCCGATCAGACCCACCTCGTGCTGGGGGTGCGCGCTTTCGACGCTTTCGATGAGCGCAGGTTCACCCTCCAGATTTTATCTGACATCTTAGGTGGGAGCATGAGTTCGCGCCTTTTCCAGAAGGTCCGCGAGGAGATGGGCGCCGCCTACTACGTTCGCGCCGGAGCCGATCTCTACTTCGACCACGGTTACCTTGCGGTTTCCGCGGGCATCGACAACGGTCGTATCGTCGAGGTTACCCAGGCTATTTTAGAGGTGATAAAGGAGATGAAAGACAAGCCGGTTGGCGTCAAAGAGCTCGAATTAGCCAAGGAGCATGCTATCGGCGGGATGATGATGGAGATCGAGACTTCCGACCAGCTGGCCAACTTTTACGGCGGCACGGAGGTCGTGACCGGCAAGATGATGACGGTCGAAGAGATCGAGAAAAGAATGAGGGCTGTCACCGCCGATGACATTTTAAAGCTCGCTCAGGAAATTTTCCGCGATGACCGACTGAACCTCGCGGTCATTACCCCTTTCGACAACCAAGAAAAATTGCAAAACACTCTCACTCTGCACTAATATATAGTTGATGGAAAAGGAGCGTGTTGTAGTCGAGGTAAGCTGGGGGAGTATCTGGAAGGTGCTCGCCATTTTCACTTTCGCGCTCTTCATTTATTTAGCCAAGGAAGCAGTCATTGCTTTCATTATGGCGCTGGTTTTGGCGGCGGCTCTCGATGGTTTCGTCAGCCGGCTTGAGAAGTGGCACATCCCGCGGATACTAGCGACCATCATCGTTTTCCTCGCCTTTTTTGCCGTACTCTTCTTCGCTATTTACAGTGTGACGCCGATCGCTATTTTCGAGTTTACCAACTTCCTCAACAACTTTTCGAGCATCGCCAGCCAGTTCTTAGGCTACGCCAACGTCCACGTCAGCGTTCCCGCGATTTCCTCTCCCAGCCTGGAAAACCTGGTCGGGACGCTGCTTTCCGGGAATGTCTCCTTCTTCGGACTGCTCGGCAAGTTCCTCGGCGGCGCGACTTACGCCATCTCGGTCATTATCCTTTCTTTCTATCTGACCACTTCCAAGGAAGGGGCTGAGCGCTTTCTCCTCTCGGTGCTGCCGGTGGATGTCGAAACCAGGGCCATCAACTTATATCGCCGCAGTAAGCGTAAGATAAGCCGCTGGGCGGAGGCGCAGCTTCTCCTCTGCCTCATCGTCGGCACGATGGTTTTTCTCGGACTCTACCTTATGGGCGTGCACTACAGCTTGCTTCTGGGAGTGGTCGCCGGGATACTCGAGCTGGTGCCGATCGTCGGCCCGATCTTTTCCGGGGCTTTCGCGGTGGTTGCCGCTCTGACCACCTCTTTGCCTCTCGGTTTTTACACGCTGATCTACTTCCTGGCCGTGGGCCAGATCGAAAGCAATATCTTTGTTCCGCTTCTTATGAAAAAGGCGATCGAGATCCATCCGGCCATCATCCTGTTGTCGCTTCTGGCCGGCTACGAGATTCTGGGCTATGTCGGTCTGGTCTTGGCCGTTCCGCTGGCCGCTTTCTTCGGCGAGGTGGTGGAGAGCAGTGCGCGCCAGAAGACCAGCGCCCGCTCTTCGAGGCTGATCTGATTCCGGCAGAAAACTCTGTTATCGTTTATCACCGGTATTCAATCAAAGCAACAATCCAATGAAGGAAAAATTTTACGTCACGACATCGATCGCTTACACCAACGCCAAGCCGCACATCGGCTATGCCCTGGAGCTGATCCAAGCGGATTTTCTGGCGAGGCTGCACCGGCGCTATGGAGAAAACGTTCTGTTCCTGACCGGGACCGACGAACATGGATCAAAAATCGCGCGCTCGGCCGCAGCTAAAAACCAGACGCCACAGGTTTTCGTTAACGCATTGACCAAAGAGTTCAAAGGGCTGCGCAAAGCCCTCGATCTTTCTAATGACGACTTTATCCGCACCTCGGACAAGAAGCGACACCAGCCCGGCGCCGTCGCCTTGTGGAAAAAACTGGAGGCGAAAGGCGACCTGTATCCGCAGAGCTACAAGGGGCTGTACTGCTCCGGCTGCGAAGCGTTCATTACCGAAAAAGACTTAGTTGACGGGTTGTGCCCGATACATAAAAAAGCGCCGGAGGAGGTGGAAGAGAAAAACTGGTTCTTCCGCCTTTCGCGCTATTCTTCGCAGATCGAGGCGCTTATCAAATCGGGACAGCTGGAGATCCGTCCCGAGAGCCGTCGCAACGAGATCTTGTCGCTCATCAAAAGCGGGCTGGAGGATGTGAGTTTCTCGCGCCCCAAGGAAAAGGTGGAATGGGGGATACCCGTTCCCGGAGATTCAACCCAGACCATGTATGTTTGGTGCGACGCACTTTCCAATTATATTTCGGCGATCGGCTACGGTCGGGACGAGATTGAGTTCCGGAAGTGGTGGCCGGCCGACATTCATGTCATCGGCAAGGACATCCTCCGCTTCCACGCCGGCATTTGGCCGGGAATGCTTCTTTCGGCCGACTTGCCTTTGCCGAAAAAGATATTCGTCCACGGCTTCATTAATGTCGGCGGCGAGAAGATGTCAAAGTCGCTGGGTAACGTCGTCGATCCTTACGAAGCGGCGGGAAAATACGGCAGCGATGCCTTGCGCTATTATTTGCTGCGAGAAGTTCCCTCCGACGAGGACGGCGATTTCGGGTTTGAGAAAATAGAGGACCGCTACAACGGCGACCTGGCCAACGGCTTCGGCAACTTTGCCTCGCGAGTGACGACTTTGGCTGCGCGTTTGCCGAAGATATCCGGCAAGGAGCAGAAGCTTGATCAGTCTCTGGAACAAAAAATCATTGAAGCCGAGAAGAACGCCGCTTTTTACGCCAGCCAGTTCAAGTTGCACGAGGCGGTGCGTTCGATCTGGGATCTAGTGAAAGACGGCGACGTTTACCTCAACGCTTCGCGCCCTTGGGAGCTGAAAGAAGATGACCCCCGCTTCGAGGCGATTATGTTCAATTTAGTTTCCTTATTGGAAAGCGTCGCCGGCCTGGCATCGCTAGTCATACCGCAAGCCGCTTCCAAGGTTGCGGAATCGATCAAGCGCGGCGCCAGCCAGACGATCAGGGTCAAAAAACTTTCTCCGCTTTTCCCCAAGATATTATGAACCGTCCCGAGCTTTTTGATGTTCACACTCACCTGCAGTTTGCCGCCTATGATCAAGATCGCGAGGAGGTGATTAAGCACACCTTGGAGACGGGCGTCTGGGCGGTCAATGTCGGCACGCGACTCGATACCTCGAGGGCCGCCATTGAACTGGCGGAGAAATACAGCGGGCTTTACGCCGCGGTCGGATTGCATCCCGTCCATACCCACGAGTCGTTCCATGACGCTGAAGAACTCGGCAGTTCCACCGCCGGCGGATTTGGGAGCCGAGACGAGGAGATTGGCGAAGAGTATTTCCGGCTCGCTGCGCACCCTAAAGTGGTGGCGATCGGCGAGTGCGGCCTAGATTACTTTCACCTGCCAGAGGGCCGGGAAAAGGAGGCGAAGGCAAAGCAGCGTTCGGAATTTTTAAAGCAGATTGAGCTGTCGGCCGAACTCAAGAAGCCGCTGATGATCCACTGCCGCCAGGCCTTCGGCGACCTGATCGCGATGTTCGAAGAGAACCGCAAACTACTCGATCCTGCGCGCGCCGGAGTCATCCATTTTTTCACTGGGTCAAAAGAGGAGGCTCAGAAGCTGGTGAACCTTGGATTCTACTTTTCCTTCGGCGGAGTGTTGACCATCACCGGCGACTACGATGAGGCGGTGATTTCCGTTCCCGCGGATAGGATTTTATTGGAAACAGACGCTCCGTATGTGGCTCCGCGCTCGCACCGCGGCCGGCGCAATGAGCCGCTCTACGTAAAAGAAGTCGCCGAGAGGCTGGCGGAGATTCGCTCCGTCTCCTACGGCGAGATCGCGGAAAGCACGGTGGAGAACGCTTTTAGGATTTTTAATATTACCTGACATAGGTGACGCTTGCGTCGTCCACCGTCAGGGTTCCTTCAGGTCCGTAATGGCCGTAGATGTATAAAGAAACGGAGTGCGCGGACATCTCCCAATCGGTCGTCGCGGTAAACGTTTGCGATATTTTCTGCCACTTGTTGGCCGCGGATATCGTTTGCGTCGACCAGGCGCCGCTGAAGGTATAGATTGCCGAGGAAGAGGAGTAATGGTAGAGGCCGAAGGCGACCTGCTTGCCCGCCGTATCGACTTTAGCCATGAACTGTACGGTTATTTTCGTCCCGTTTTTCCATCCCATCGAGGTCGCGGGCGACGCCCAGCCGTAGTTTATTCCCAGCCAGCGGTGGCAGTACCCGTACTGGCAGTTTCGATCTATCTCTTCCACGCCGCCGGTTCCGTTCAATCCAGCGGATGGATTGGCGTGCGCATGGTATCCGATGGTCGGACTCGTAACACCGCTATTATATCCCGAACTGAAACCGATAGTTGGCCTGTAGGTGCCGTTTAACGAAACATCCCAACCGGGAGTGTAGGGAGAGGTGAGTTGGCTGAAAGCGCCGTTAAGCGCGATGCCGCCGCTGCTGTAAAGATTTAAGTTGTTGCCGACCTCGTACAAGTAATCATTCGGTCCGCCGTCTTTAGAGGTAACGTCTTTTTCTCCGGCGATGGAATAGGCGGCGGACTCCATAGGTGCGGTCAGTTCGTAGGAGTTGCTGGCGCTGTAGGTATAGTAAAGTCCGCTGGCGGCTGAATTCACCGGATCAATCGGCAGTATGTTCAAAGGCGAACCGGCCGAAGCGAGATCGACTGGCAGCCAACCGGTACCGTCGGTTTTGGTGAGAGAAGAGACGTCGGCGCAGTGGTAAGAGTAGCCGGCGGGAAGTTGAGGCAGGCCGAGGTTGGCGCAAGTGCTGGTCGTGTCGGACAGCGAAACATAGATAATGTTTTTATTTCCGAGAATCGACTGACCAAACTCATTTTGCGCGGCGCTTATCGCCAAGTTCAAACGGTTCAAGTCGCTTATTCTCCGCGAGTCATGCGCCTGCTCGTAAAGGCGCGCCGGATTAATGAAAACGGTTAAGGCAGCCGAGAGGATGCCGATCAAGGAGACGGTTATTAATATCTCGGCTAAGGTGAAGCTGTCGGTTTTTGACGCTGCGGACGGAAATTTTCCTGGAAAGCGCATCAAGCTGGTGTGTGAAAGATTCGTCTTTATTTTACAACCCGCCGGGCGATTGGTTAATATTAATCCATGCCGAATCAGAAAAATCCAGAAAAACCTGCGGGCAAGAGCTCTGGCCGCGAAGTTCCTTTCTCCAAGCTAGAAAAGAAATGGACCAAGAAATGGGGGGATAGCGGGGTTTACGAGCCGAACCGCAAAACCGCCAAGAAACCCTACTACAACCTTATGATGTTCCCGTACCCTTCGGCCGAGGGGCTGCATGTCGGGAACGCCTACGCCTTTATTGGCAGCGACGTCTACGGCCGCTTTAAAAGGCTGCAAGGGAACGACGTCTTTGAGCCGATTGGGCTGGACGGCTTCGGGATACACTCGGAGAACTACGCCATCAAAAAAGGCGTTCATCCGGCGCAGCAAGCCAAGGTTTCCGAAAAGAACTTCTATCGGCAGCTGCAGACGATCGGAAACGGATTCTCGTGGAACGAGCGTCTGGAAACATACGATCCAGAATATTACAAATGGACGCAATGGCTTTTCGTTCAAATGTGGCGGCACGGCCTGGCTTACCGCAAGAAGCAGTCGGTCAATTGGTGTCCTTCCTGCAAGACGGTTCTGGCCGACGAACAGGTCATTGCCGGCGAGTGCGAAAGGTGCGGCACCAAAGTGGAGAAGAGGGAACTGGAGCAGTGGTTCTTTAAAATAACCAAGTATACCGAGGAGTTGCTTAAGGATTTAGACAAGATGGATTGGGCGGATAAAGTGAAAATCGCCCAACGCAACTGGATCGGCAAGTCGGTCGGAGCTTTGATCAGCTTCTCGGTGCACGGCAAACTGCGAAATATCGAGGTTTTCACAACGAGGCCGGACACAATCTTCGGCGCGACCTATCTGGTTCTGGCACCCGAGCATAAGATCGTCGATGTTTTGAAAAAAGAGGCCGGCAACGAGCGAGAGATCGACAAGTATGTTGCCGCTTCCGCCAAGAAAGCCGAGAGCGAGCGTATCGCCGAGAAGAAGGCGAAGACCGGCGTCGAGCTCGAGGGAGTGAAAGCGGTTAATCCCGCCAACGGCCAGGAGATACCTATCTACGTCGCCGACTACGTCTTGGCCGCGTACGGTACCGGAGCGATCATGGCAGTCCCGGCCCACGACGAGCGCGATTTCGAGTTCGCCAAAAAGTTTAAGCTTCCGATTAAGACCGTCGTTTCTCCGGAGAAAGACGCCTCCGCTTCTTCCACCCCGCGCGAAGCGTTTTCCGGCGACGGATATCTGGTCAACTCCGGCAAGTTCAACGGCCGCTGGTCCGAGGAGGCGAAGGCCGAATTGGTGGACCACGTCGGCGGAAAGAAAGTCTCCACCTATCGACTGCGCGATTGGCTCATTTCTCGCCAGAGGTATTGGGGCCCTCCGATCCCGATGATCTATTGCGAAGCGTGCGCCGCCGCGAACAAGGGCGAAAATAAGGAGATGCCTGGCTGGTACGCCGTCCCGGAAAAAGATCTGCCGGTGAATTTACCGATGGTCAAAGACTTCCGTCCGACCGGAAGCGGCCGCTCTCCGCTCTCCTCGGTTAAGTCTTTTTATGAAACCAAGTGTCCGGCTTGCGGAAGCAAGGCACGCCGCGAGACCGATGTTTCCGACACCTTCCTCGACTCTTCCTGGTATTATTTGCGCTATCCCAACCTGGGGATGAAAGAGTCTAAAGCCGCGGTCGCCCAAAGCTCCGGAACCAAGAAAACGGCCAAGCTCGTCGAGCTACCGTGGAACGCCGAGGTCACTAAAAAATGGTTGCCGGTTGACATGTATATCGGCGGCGCCGAGCACGCGGTCCTGCATCTGCTTTACACCCGGTTTGTGGCCATGGCTTTGAATGATTGGGGATTTATCGGCTTCCGCGAGCCGTTCAAAGTTTTCCGCGCTCACGGCTTGCTGATCAAGGAGGGCGCCAAGATGTCGAAATCGAAAGGCAATGTCGTCAACCCGGACGAGTACATTAAAAAATATGGCGCCGACGCGGTTCGCATGTATCTTATGTTTTTGGCTCCGCTGGAGCAGGGAGGCGATTGGCGTGACGCGGGAATAATGGGCGTCGTCAGATTTTTGAACCGCGCCTGGAATATCGGCAACGGCGATCTTGCCAAGCAAAAAAGCTTGTCGAAGTGGCTGCATCCGAGCATCAAGAAGATTACCGACGATTTCGCCAGCCTTCACTACAACACCGTTATCTCCGAACTGATGATCATCCTGAACCGCTTCGAAAAAGAAGGGGCGGGAGAAAAAGATTTCAAAGCTTTCCTCCAAATACTTTCTCCACTCGCTCCGTTTCTGACCGAGGAGCTCTGGGAAAAATCGGGTGAGAAATACTCGATTCACCGTTCGGCCTGGCCGAAATTCGACCCGAAAGCGGCCGAGGACGAAACCGTCGAGTTGGTTATTCAGGTAAACGGCAAAGTTCGGGGTAGG
>DAIDMW010000014.1 GCA_027448785.1 Candidatus Colwelliibacteriota bacterium
TAGTTTCCTATCTGACATACCGCCAGCTTTTCTTGTTGGCAGCCATACCGGCGTTTGTGGGATCGGGGCCCTGGGCCATATAGACGGTGCTGCTCGCAAGGTAGATGCAGGTAGGGTCGGTTGAGGAGGAGTTCATCCGGAGCTTGAGGAAGCTGCCGGTAGAGGTTGGCGAGGCTAGGCTGGTTACGCTCGGATAGACCTCCAGGTTACTTGATTGGTTAACCTGGTTCTGGATGTCGGTTAAGACGGTGTTTAACTGGGTGGTAACTTCGTTGTTGGCTACTTCGGCCTGGTTGGACCTGATGGTGCTGTTTAGTATTCCCAATACCAGTCCTGCGACTACGCTGAAGATACCTATGTATATTAGGAGTTCGACGAGGGTGAAACCTGAGGTTGATGCTAGTTTCTTTACCGGAAACATTAACTAATTATATAGTGCAAAAAAAACAAGCGCAAAGCGTAAAATAACGATAAATCGAGCGCAAAGAGAAAAGCGCAAAATGCAAAGCAATTAACGATCGGCGGTTAGCCGTTATTTTTCGCTTTTAGCTTTTCCTTTTGCACTTATTTCTGCGCTTTTAGTTTTGCACTTTTTCTATCCCTTAGTTGCTCCTTGGATCAGCGAAACCAGAAGTTCAAGGAGTTTAAGAAGAATTCCCAGAAGCTCCTTCATTAATAAGAGGAAGGTTTGTCCGGCGGTGTTCAATTGCGGCAAAAGCGAGTTCCAATTCATATGATTTAAGGTTATTGCAGGTAAAGAGCCGGGTCAAGCGTCGCCGCGACCGGAACCAGGCCGGAAGCCGGCGGCACTCGCAGAAGGCCCGGAGCGGAAGTGGTCTGCTTCCATCCCCCGACCGGAGTTAAATACAAGCCGAAATGCAGGTGCGAACCGGTGGAATAGCCGGTGTTATCCGAATAAGCTATCAGCTCTCCCCTCTTAACCTTGTCTCCGGCGGACACCAGGTATTTTGCCAGATGGGCATACAAAGTGCTCAACCCGTTCTGATGATCTATTAAAACATATGTTCCGTACTGATATTTTTTCCAGGAGCTTACGTCATTGCGATCCACTCTGACCACGACTCCCTCGTCCGCGGCATAGATTGGAGTTCCGATTGGCGCCCCCATATCCATACCGTTGTGCGGATGGTTTCCGTATAAAGAATGATCGATATTCCCATAAGCCTGCGTCAATCTTCCGTTTCCGCCAGAGTAAAGCATAACGACCGGCCAGCTCAACAGCCCTTTTACCGCCGACGGGATTTGTCCCGGGGTCAAAGCCGCTTTCAACTCCTGCTCCATCAGGCTTATCTGCGAGGCGATCGAGTCTTGCTGTTCCTGAAGAGAAGCCAGCTGTTTTTGATATACGTTTTCCTGATTTTTCGCCACTATTAGGACATCGGCTTTGTCGTTCTTTTCCTGAACAGCTATCGCCATCGAGTTCTGCAGGTTCTTTTTCTCCGCTTGTATCTCCTGCCGCTTCTCCGAAATCTCGACCATAGTCTGTGCCAGCTGGTCGGAAAGTTTGTTCAGCTCGCTAATACTGCTCATAAGGCCGGTCTGCAAGCTATTGGTGTTCTGGAGCTCGGAAACGGCTTCGGACAGAGTTGAGTTTGACAGGAAGATCCGCAAAAAATCGCGGGCGCCGATCTGCTGCAGCTGGCGCATCGTAGAACCGACGGCTTTCTTTTTCGAGACGACGCTTTCCTGAATCTTTCCCCGGCGGTCGTCTAAAAGCCGCATCTCCAGTTCCAGCTTTTCTATATTGACCTGCCGAGATTTGATGCCGAGATTGATCTGTTCGATGCCGTAATTGAGCTGCGCGATCGCGCTATTCAGCGTTTTCTTCTGCGCTCCGATTTCAGCCAGCTTGGATTGTGTCTCCTGGATCTTGGAGCTTATGGACTGAAGTTCAGCGGTTTTATCCGCGATCACCTCCTGTATCGCATCAAAGTCCGCGGCAACGGTAACAGGAGTAAAAAAAGAAAAAGCCAAAACAAGAGAAAATCCTCCCGCGCCCGCCGCTATAGCCAACGCCTTAGCGAAGCCGGCATTTTCCTGAATTTTAAATCGCATCTATTCCTCCGCCTTGCGGATTCCCGCCTGCACGCGGCGGACGCTTTCAGTCTTTCCCAAAGCCTCCATCATTTCAAACGGCCCCGGAGAGTTCTTCTGCCCGGAAAGGGAGACGCGCAGCGGCCAGAGCCACTCACCCCTGCTCTTTTCCCCGAGCATAAACATTATTTTCGCCTCCAGCGCTTTTTCGGTGAATAAATCGTCCTCGGTGTCCTCTAGAAGCTTAAGAGTCTCCCGAAGATTTTCAGCAACGCGCTCGACAGCCTCCTCTTTCCAGCACAGCAAGTCTTTCGGATATCCGGGAAGCTCGAAATAGAAGGCCAAAGCTTCCTTGAGTTCGCTGAGATTTTTCGCCCTGGTTTTAACGGAGTCCAACATCTTCGAGTTGACGTTCCACTCGCTTGGAAGAAACTTTTTCGCCTCTTCCAAAAGTTTTTCGTCGGGCAGGTGCGCGAGATAATGAGTGTTGAACCAGTCCAGTTTTTCGGAGTTGAAAACCGCCCCGCCTTTCTGGACGCGGGCGATGTCGAACTTCTTGATTATCTCCTCCATGCTCATCACCTCTTGGTCGTCCTGGGGGTGCCAACCTAAAAGAGCCAGGAAGTTCACAATCGCTTCGCTTAAATATCCTTTGTCGATATAGTCCTGCAGCGAGGTGTCGGCGAACCTTTTTGACATCTTACTGCGGTCCGGATTCAAGATCATCGGAATGTGGGCGAAGTGCGGAATCTCGGCCCCTAAAGCTTTGCCGATCAAGATCTGCTTCGGAGTATTTGAAATATGGTCGTCGCCGCGGATGACATGATTGATTTTCATCAGCATATCGTCCACCACCACCGCGAACTGGTAGAGCGGCTGGTCAAAGTTGCGGGCGATGACGAAATCGCCGATCGGCGCAGTTTCGAATTTTATCGTCCCGTGAATCAAGTCTTTGAAGCTCACCTCGGTTTCCGGAGTCTTGAAGCGGATGACGTAACTATCTCCGGCTTCGACTTTTTTCGCGGCCTCTTCTTTCGGTATGGCTCGGCACTTGCCGGAATATTTAGGCGCCAGCCCCTGCGAGAGCATCGCCTGTCGCTCGGCCTCCAAATCTTCCTTGCTGCAAAAGCAGGGGTAAGCCTTCCCCTCCTCTATTAAATTCTCCAGGTAGCCGCGATAAATTGATATGCGTTCGCTCTGCTTGTAAAACTCATCCCAGCTCAACCCCAGCCAGGAAAGACCGGCGATTATGTTTTGAGTGAACTCCTCCTTGGAACGCTCGAAATCGGTGTCCTCGATTCGCAGGATAAATTTTCCCCCGGTCGCCTTGGCAAAAAGGTAGTTGAAAAGGGCCGTTCGGGCGCTGCCGATGTGCAACGGGCCGGTCGGCGAAGGGGCGAACCTGACTCTGACATCCTCGTAAGGCATACCCAAATTATACCTTAAAAATCCTTGTTTTTAAAGCAAAAGACCAGCCGAAGGCTGGTCTCATTGATGATTTAAGGGTTGACGAGAACCTCGGATACCGCTGGCGTGTCGTCCGAGATCTTGAAGACGCTCCGCAAGGCAATCTTCCCGTTTTCGGTCGATACGAGGGCTGAAGGGTGAACGGCGTAAACCTTTTCATCGAATAGGTCGCGGCCGCGAACCAGGCGATAA
This sequence comes from Candidatus Colwelliibacteriota bacterium, assembly GCA_027448785.1. Lineage (GTDB taxonomy): Bacteria > Patescibacteriota > Minisyncoccia > UBA6257 > Colwellbacteraceae > JACWAO01. The sequence continues at coordinate 3,715 of DAIDMW010000014.1, forward strand.
AGCAGCGCCGCCCAGATCACCGTGCTCGTCGAAGCGAACTCTTCGCCTGCCGGCTTGCGTAATCCGTCGCGGCGATTCTGCCTTGTAAGGTTCGATTTACGAAGCATTACCCACCCGGGTCGACCTCCGGTGATGCGGAGGAAGCGATCGTCATCCGAATCTAGATTCTGCAGATCGAAGATATCCCCTCTCGACTCAAAAAGATGGTGGCAGAGAAACGTAGGCGACGGAAGAACCAGGAAGGAATCTTCCGGTTCTGCGTCGAGCGATTCTGGAGCGTTAAAAAACGCGAAGTGCAAGCCATCTTCTGGAATGAACATTTCTCCGAAACACTTTACAACGTCGTCGATGGCGATAAATCCCTCTCCGAAACGAGAGCTTAATCGCCTTTCGGTCCTAAATATTTTTTCCGACAACGCTTCAGCCGCAAGTTGGCGCGAGTCCATCAATCTCAACTCCTTTTATAGACGTGCAAACTGATTGCTATATAACCAGAATAGCAAATGCCGTCAATACTTAAGAAATCGCAACGCCGGCCAGTTTGTAAATCTCCACGGCAAGCTTTTGGGCCGCCTCCGGCTTGGCGAACCTCATGGTAGCCTCTGTCATCGCCTGCTTCTTTTCGGGATTGGCCAGTATTAAATCTACTGTCGCGATAAAATTTTCGATACTCAAATCTTTTTCCTGTATAACAGCAGCGGCACCGGCGGTCGCATACTCTTGGGCATTGGCCAGCTGATGATTTTGCGCCGCTTCGGGCAGCGGAATTAAAATTGACGGTTTACCGAAAGCCGCGATCTCAAAAATACTTCCGGCCCCAGAGCGGCTTACTATCATATCCGCGGCGCGCATGGCCAGCCGGATGTCGTCGTTGAAGTACGGAACCGGTTGGTAGCGGCTTTTAAGCGGTGATCCCTCCCCTGTCTCAGCAAAACCCGAAAACTCACGGACAACGCGGTCATAATTGGCGGTTCCCGTCTGGTGCAGTATCTGGTACTTCGGCAGCAAAGCCCGCAAGTTTTGCAGGACAAAATTATTCAGTCGAACCGCGCCCTGCGACCCGCCCAAGAAAAGCAGGAGAGGCGCCTGCGAGTCGAAACCGAAGAACTTTTTGAATCCTTCCTGCGTCTTTATCTCCGGCTCCTCGGCTAACAGATACTTCCGAATCGGATTACCGGCCAAAAACGCTTTTCCGGGAAAATATTTCGCGGCTGAATCAAAAGAGACCGCGACCTTCTGCGCGTATCTTCCGGTCCACAGGCTGGTCATTCCCGGAACCGCGTCCGATTCGTGAACTAGAATCGGTATCCTATATAATTTTGCCGCCCAGACTACCGGCAGAGCTCCGGGACCGCCTTTGGAAAAAACCGCCTGCGGGCGGAAAAGGCCGACTTTAACCAAAGCCTGAAGTATTCCGATAAGCATCTTCGGCCCCTCGATCAAATTAGCTAATGAAAAGTACCGGCGAAGCTTGCTGCCGACTATACCGACGACTCGCATGCCATTCTTTTCCAAAAGGCTCCGATAAGGCCCGTAAGCCCCCAGGTAGCGGATCTCAAGATCAATTCCCTTTCCGGCCGCCAGCGCCTGCGCCTCGACCGCCACCGCAATCAGCGGATAAATATGACCTCCGGTCCCCCCGCCGGTAAATAAAATACGAATCTTTGAATTCATGTAATTAAAACCTAATTTAAAATACCTTTGGTTGCAACAATGATTTTAGCGCAAAACGAAAAGAGCAAGAAAGCGCAAAGCTCAAAACTAAAAGCGAAAAAGGATGGCCAGCAGTTGGCTAAATCCGAAGCACGAAATCCGAAACAAATCACAAACTCTAAATCATAAATTCGAAACGTGTATGGGTTTGTAATTTGAAGTTTGAAATTTCTAATTTGTTTCGGATTTCGATATTAGGATTTCGAATTTCCGTTATTTTGAATTTTGCGCTTTTCGCTTTGCGTTTATTTGTCCGTTCTTTTAAATTTTGAACTTTAAGTTTTGCGCTTATTTTATGCGCTTCTGCTGATGTTGAGCATCAGGCCAGACATAGTCATAAAGGCCGCCAGGCTGCTGCCTCCGTAGCTGATATACGGCAAAGGGACTCCGGTCAAAGGTATCAGCCCAGAAGTCGCGCCGACGTGGATGAAGGTCTGGGCGCCGATGATCGTCGCAAATCCGACCAAAACCAGCCGGCCGAATGGATCGCGGGTTTCTTTCGCCAGCAAAAAACATCTGGTGATATAGAAAAGATAAGCCAGTATCAGTATCGTCGCGCCAATGAATCCGAACTCCTCGGCGATGACGGCGAAGATCGCGTCGTTGATCCTGGCCGGCAAGTATTCTTTGGTTTGCGATTGGCCGTAGCCGACGCCCCAGAATCCTCCGCTGCCGATAGTTATGAGCGACTGATTTATCTGGTAGGCCGCCCCGCTAGTGTTTTGGTTCGGATGAAGGAAGGTAAGGATGCGCTGCATTCGGTACGGCGTTATGAGCACCGCCAAGACCAAAATTGCGGCCGCCGCTCCGCCGACGTAAAGTATGTACTTCGTCTTAGCCCCGCCGACAAAATAAACCGCAGTCGCCCCGACCAAGAGCATTACCATGGCGCTGGTCGAGTGCTGTAGGAGAAGCATAAGAGAAATGAATCCGACGATCGAGACGAACGGAATAAGCCCTTCCTGGATGCCCTTACGGTCGGCTCGTCCGCTAGAAAGCCATGACGAAAGGTAAAGCACCAGGGTTATCTTCAGGAATTCCGTCGGCTGGAAGGCCAGCTTGCCTATCCTCAGCCACCTTTCCGCTCCTCCCGCGTCTACGCCGAGGTGAGTGAAAAGCAAAAGGATCATCAGGACATTTATTCCGAGAAGCACCGGCGATATTTTTTTCCAAACCTTGTATGGAATATAAAGCGCGGAGAAAAAACCCAGCAGGCCCAGGCTGATGCCGTACATAATCTGGTGCTCCAGGTAATAATACGGATTGTTGAATTGGATTTTCCCCAATCCGGAAGAGGCCGAGGCCAGCTCTATCAATCCGAAAACCACCAAGAGAATGGTGATGACTAATATGATGTAATCGATCTGCCTCTTGTTCATAAAAAAACCGCGCGGCGCTCCATTAATTTTATCCGCAAAAGCAGCGGTCAACAATCTTCCTGCGCCAAAGCTATCCGCGGTGGTATAATGCGCGTCCGCCGGTAACTCCGCCGACGATCGTTTCGATCACGCGGAAGTTGTCTTTATCGATTAAAACCAAGTCGGCGAAATTGCCTTCGAGGATCGTCCCCCTGTTTTCCAGGTTAAAGAACTTGGCCGGAGCGGAAGTTGTCCGCCTCACCGCTTCGGGAAGAGTCTGGCCGGCCTCGGTTGCCGCGCGCAGGTATTCGGAAAAATGATTCCGCTCTCCTCGTTCCGCCATCAGGCGGCTGAGCTTCGAGTGGCCGTAAGTGGAAGCGAAAACGTTTTCATCAGCGAGGTGTTTGCGCAAAACCTCGGGATTGGCCTCGGAATACAGGATGCCGCACCTCAGCTTGCACATTGAAAACACTTTGATCAAAGCTTTGGCCGGGGGCAGTTCGTAAAGTTCGCCCAGCTCGGAAACGCTTTTGCCCTCGAGATAGGAGTGCCGGCCAGAGTAAGAGAGAATCGCCTCTTCCGGCCTCATCCAGGAAAGTTCATCAGCGATTCTTTCCGCCACTTCTGGCTCATCCAGAAGTTTAGCCACATCTTCGGCTGCGCGATCCTTTAATATCCACTCAGGCAGAACTTCCGATGGGGTTTTTAGAATCGTCGGGAACGGCTTCAAGACGAACCTGACGTTTTTAGGCGCGGCGGCCAGCGTTTTTTCAAAAGCATCTTCATAGCCGATCGTCGGAAAAAAGTCGGTAACCAGGACCTTTTCCCTCCCCTTCTCAGAAAAGGAGCGGATAATCTTTAAAACCTCTTCCTCTCCGTCTTTGACGCCCAGCGAAAGGGAAATAACGCCGCGATGACGATTGACCTGTGAGATGATCCCCTTCGATTCGGCCCGCGTCAACCGCGCATTATCCGAGTTGAGTGAAACGCCGAACGCTCCGTCGCGCAGCGCTCGCTCGATCACCTTTAAAACCACGCGCTGCTCATTCTTGGTCAGTTCGCGGGATTCTTCGCCGGCGATAGCCGAGCGGATCGTCTCGTATCCCGCCGAGCTTCCGAAGTTTATTCCCATCCGCAGGCGCGCCAGAGAATCAAGCATCTCATGGAAAAGGTGCCAGTTGGTGTTGACGCTGGCGCCTCCGGACCACTTAGCCAAAGCTTCCAGCCTTCCGTAGATTAGCGGAGCCAGAGAGACGCCGCCGTTTCCGCCGATAACCGTCGTCACACCTTCCTCTTTCAGCAGGGCCTGCGCCGGATTCGTCAAAAGGTCGAGATAGCGGTCCGGAACGGCTCCGGAATCGATAAAGCCCGGGACCAAAAAGTTACCCAGGCCGTCGATCGAGCTGGCCGCCTGCTTGCTTCGCAGATTGCCGATCGCCGAGATCCGATCTTTCTGGACCAGCAAGTCGGCCTTGTAGGGCTCCCGGCCGCGGCCGTCGACTATCCGCACATTGCGAATCAGCAAACTCATTGCTTCTTTATTCTAGCGCAAATAAAGCGTGCTTAAAAAGTATAGAATAAGGCCAAAGCCGGTGCAGACCAGAGAGATTATCCAGAAGCGCATCGTCACCTGCGATTCTGGCCAGCCCAGAGCCTCGAAGTGGTGGTGAATCGGCGCGGAGAGAAAGACCTTCCTCTTAAACACCTTTTTGCTAAAAATCTGGATGAGAACCGAGAGGGATTCGATCACGAGTATGATTCCGAAGAAGGGCAGGAAAAAGACGCTGTTGGTGAGCATCGTCGTTACGCCGAGGGTTATCCCCAAAGCCATCGATCCCGTATCGCCCATGAAAAACTTTGCCGGATAAATATTGTTCCAAAGGAAAGCCAGCAAGGCTCCCGCGATTGCTCCGCTCATCGCCGAGAGGTCGTACATCCCGCGGCTGAAAGCGATGACCGCCAGGGCGCCGAAGGCGAACAGCGAAACTCCTCCGAGAAGCCCATCGAGCCCGTCAGTCTCGTTGGCTGAAAAAGCGCTGGCGAAAACGATGAATATGAAAAGCGGAACGTACCACCAGCCAATGTTGTAATAGCCGACGAAGGGTATGTATAAAACGTGCCAGTCAAGTTTCACGAAAAACCACCAGGCGCCGATCAGAGAAAGAAATATATAAACGATGATTTTGTGTCGCACCCCCAGTCCTCCGCCGTGCGGCCCGATGTGTAGGACGCCCAAGATGTCGTCGATGAGACCCAGTCCGGCGGCGATTATCAGAGCGGCGAGCGGCAGATAAGTCTCCGAGCGGTTCAGGAAGCTGAGGTACCCCCAGAAGCCGTCGAAGAAGACGTGCAGCAGGGCGAAAGCAATCGCCATAATAAGAACGGTCCCCCAGACTATTATGCCGCCCATCGTCGGCGTCCCCTCCTTCCCCTTATGCATCTTGGAGAAGATCGGAGTCTCTTCGCTGGTGCGGATCTGTTTCTTAAAGTTCAGCCTGCGGATCAGGCGCAAGACTGGGGTCGAGATGGCCATCGCCAGAAGGAAAGCGACGATGGTGGTAACGAGGACTTTGACCGATTCGATCATCATTGAGGCATCGCCGCAATTATCTTGTTAACGTCCGCGTAGCGGTCGGTAGAGCCGAAAACAAGAATAATGAAGGGATATCCCTGGTTGGCATTGCTGCGCTGCAGTATGGCCACGATATTATCCTTGGCATCGGGCGTCGTCCCCGTCTTTCCCCCCATAAAATCGGGGTGACCGGCCAGCTGGTCGATGTTGATGATGTAATGGCTCGTAGCGCGGTTTTCCGGGTGCACGTAGCCGTGGGTATACGTGCTGATGTTGAATATCTGCTGGTTGCTGCTCCAAAGGTAGGATACCAACCTGGCCATGTCGGCGATGGTGCTAACGTCCAGGTTGGACAAGCCGACCGGGTCGGCGTAAGTGGTGCTGGCCATCCCGAGCGACTTCGCTTCGGCGTTCATCGCCGCTATGAACTGCGGATATCCGTAATTATCGGCAATGGCCTGAGCGGTGATGTTGTCGGACATAACGAGCATTATCCGAAGGGCCGTGCTCAGAGGATAAACCTCCCCCACCTGGAGGTGGGCGTCGTTGCCACCGACCGAAAGCGTGCTCGAGGAAATGGTTATCGGAGTATCGGTCGCCATATTCTTCAGAGCTATCTCGGCGGTCATCAGCTTGGTTACCGAAGCCAACGGCCACACTTGGTTGACGTTGTCGCCCATAATCTCGGTGCCGTTCAGATTGTAAACGCCGTAAGCCACCGCGGTTACCCCGGGAACCGGAGTGGAAGGCAGGGAGGGCGGAAGCGCGTTAACTACGGCGGCGGTTTCTTTTTTGATCGGCGGATGGGAAGATTTTAACTTGTAAACTCCGACTCCGGCTACGGCAACGACAACAACAGCTATTAGAACTACTTTAGGCGTCAATTTCATGTGATTATTTAATTACTGGAGCTTCCCTCGGCTCGGACCTCCTCTTGTTTGTTTTCCTCCCTCAGCGACTTCAGCAAGTCGCGATACTTCTCATATTCTGGCAACTTTTCTGGAGTGTCAAGGCCGATGTGCTTTAAGAAATCCAGCGAAGACTGGTAGGTGAAAGTGCTCGGCCGGCGCGGATCGGATTTTCTTTCAATAAGGCCGCGGATCGAAAGGTTGCGGAGGATAAATGAAGAATTCACGCCGCGGATAAACTCAATCTCCGCGCGGCTGGCCGGTCCGAGATATGCGATGATTGCCAGGGTTTCAAGGCTGGCCGGCGAAAGCTCGGAGTCCATCTCTTCCTTGGCTATCTTCTGGACCAGCTCGGAAAACTCCGGCTTGGTGGCCAGCTGCAGTCCGCTCTCGGAAACTATTAGTAAAATGCCGCCGCTAGCCTCGTTCTTTTCTTTAAGCGCCTGGGCGGCGCTTTCCACCTCCTCCTCGGAGACGCCGAGAAGCTCGGCCGCCTTGCGGATCTTCATCGGCTCCCCGTAAACGAAGAGGATCGCCTCCAAGGCGTCGCTGATTTTGCTGGTTTCCATATTTTTTACGCTTTTTCTATTATCATTTCCGAGAAAATCTCGTCCTGTCGGACATTGATGGCATTATCTTTCAAAAGATGCAGCAGGGCAAGAAATACCACCACCAGTTCGCCACGATCCGCATCCTTGGTCAGCTCGCTGAAACTTGATCTTAAAACGCTGCCGATGCGCTCGGCAAGCTTCCGCATCTTCTCCTCCAGGCTCTCGACGCTTATCTCCCTCTTCTCGGCGGCTGATGTGAATACCGCCGCATCCGAGTAAACTTTCCTGACGGCCGCGAGCAGTTGATCCGGCAAGATTATTTGGCTCAGATAAAAGCCGGGTTCGATGCTACGCAGAAAAGGGCGCGAAAACATCTCGTGCCCCGACCAGGCGTCTCGCAAATGTTTCTCCGCCAACTTAAACTGCTTGTAGAAACTAAGTCGCAGTTCGAGGTCGGCCGCCTCTTTCTCATCCTCCTCGTTGAAGATGTTGGACGGCAAGAGGAGCATCGACTTCAAGAGCACCAGCTTGGCCGCGACCGAAATAAAGTCGGCGATAACCTGCGGAGCAACGCTTTCCAGCCGGCCGATGTAGCCTAAAAAATCCCCGGTGACCGCTCCGAGGCTGACCCGGCTGATTTCCATCTTTCGGTTTTCAATTAGCTCCAAAAGCTTGTGCAGCGGTCCGCGGAATCCTTCTATTTCCAGCTCGTAATCAGGCATAACAATAAACTAAAAGCTAAAAGTGAAAAGCGAAAAACAATACCGTAGTTCTTTTGCATTTTGCGCTTTTCGCTTTGCACTTCTCTATATTTGCGCTTTTATTGTCGCATTTTACTCCAAATGCGGATATAATAAAACCTGTTATGGCGCTCACGTTTTACAGAAAATACCGTCCCAAAACCCTGGCCGATCTGGTCGGGCAGGAAGAGATAGCCGAGGTTATCCGCAACGCCGCCAAGGCCGACCGCCTGGCCCACGCCTACCTCTTCTACGGACCGCGCGGTACCGGCAAGACGACCACGGCCAGAATCCTGGCCAAGATCGCCAACTGTGAGACGCGTGCTACGGATAAAAAGTTCCATGATTTAGGCGAGCCGTGCAACCGCTGCCGCCCTTGCGAGGAGATCGATTCGGGACGCGCTTTGGATGTGGTCGAGATTGATGCCGCAAGCAACCGCGGCATCGATGAGATGCGCAGCTTGAAGGAGGGTATTAAGCTCTCCCCC
>DAIDMW010000015.1 GCA_027448785.1 Candidatus Colwelliibacteriota bacterium
GCTCGAAATGTAATATCCGCCTGATCCGGATATCTGGATAGACGAACTCTGGCCGGAACTCAAAGAAATGTTGTTCTGCGAAAAGGCCAAGCTTCCGGCGGCCGCGCTAACCGTAACCGTCATCGTCCCGCAGGTGTTGGAATTGGAACAGACAGTTACGACCGAGGTTCCCACCGACATCGCCGACAAGGTCAGAATATTGCTGGAAATCGCCGTCTGCACCGCGCTGGAGTTGGAATTGGAACTGACATAATAAGGAATCGTTCCGCCTATTACGGAGATCGTGGTGGACTGGCCGACCGACATAACCGGGTTTGTTTGACTGAAAGAAAGTGTCGAGTAGCTGGCTCCGCTTCCAACCGTCACGCTTATAACCCCGCAAGCCGAATTATTGTTCGAGCAAACGGTTATCGCCGATGATCCGCTGGTGTTTTGTGAATAAATATTCAATGTTGAGCCGCTAAGTGTTAACTGGACACTCGAAGGATTAGAGTTGTTTGTTATCGTGTAGACGCCGTTTCCTCCGCTTATTCCAACCGTAGCTGTCTGCCCGTACGGCATACTAAGGTTATTCTGAGTGAAGGTTAGCTGAGAACTTTGCGATCCGGAAACGGTTACCGCAATGCCGGCGCAGCTGGCCGTGTTGGAAACCTGGCAGATATTCATATTAGTCGTCCCGGCGGCATTGCCGACAATAGTAATCTGGTTTCCGCTTATCGAAGCGTTGGCCACGTAGGAGTTGGAGTTGGACGAGAGGTAAAGAGAACTCGAAACGCTCGCGGTTATCACCGCCGACTGCCCGACGCCGATCGAGACGCTGCTTTGGCTAAGGGTAAACGAGCCAGTGGAAGCCGTGTAAGGCCACTGGATCGAATTGGAGTTCTGGTTGTTGACGATGACATACGTCACCCCGCCAGGAGTTATATTGTATTGCGAGGTGCTAATGGTCGTGCTAAACGAACCGCTGGCGTCCGTAGTCCCCAGCGCGTGAACCTGGAAGTTATTTTCCAAGAGAACGCTGCTATTAGGATCGGCTCCGGTGACGTTTATTTGGACCGAGTCGCCGCTGCCGGTGTAATAAGCCGAGAATACCGGCGTAGCGGCAAATGCCGTCGAAGCAGAAAAGACAGTCAGAGCAGCGATTACCGGGACGACAGCGAATGTTTTTACCAGGAACTTTTTCATTTTTTATTTTTTGTTTCTTTGGCGGCTTTTACTCTAACTATAGGTTCGCCGGCCAAAACGGCAAGTGAATAACCCCAAAAAAATTCACCACATTTTCATGCGGGAACGCGCGTTTAAACCGCTGAAATCAACTCAAGAACGAAGTTATTTTGTAATACCTGGTCTTCGCGAAGTCGGCCACCATAAAGTAGAAGAGCATCAAAACCACGATGACCGTCACCGATTCCACCGGCAGCGGCACGAACGAGAACCAATCCTGGAATTGCGGAACATAAATAATCCCTATGGAAAAAGCGAAGGCCGCGAGAAAAGATATGTTCAAAAGAGCGGAAGGCTTTCCACTGCGCCAAAAGCTGTTCCGGCTGCGGACCGCATAAAAAACGATCATCGCCAGGAAGGTCAGGAAAACGTACAAGCTGGTGGCCACGAAGCGTTCGGGATTGGTGCGGATTGTCAGGAAATAAAAGATCTCGAAAAGCGCGGTGGGCATCCCCAAGATGAGCGAAATAAGCATCAGCTCGCGGACATTGTGCTTCTCCGGCCGGACAACCTCGCTCGCCTCGACTGTGTCGGAAGAAATTGTCACCAGAGGAAGGTCAGTTATCACCGTCGTCAAAAGGACCTGGATCGGCAAGATCGGCAGGTCAGACGACAAAAGATACAACGCGGCCAAAGCGATGAAGTTGCCAAAGTTGCTGACCATCGTGTACTTGATGTACTTGTTGATATTGACGAAAATCGAGCGGCCGTACTGGATGCCGCTGACCACCACCTCCAAACTCTTGTTTAGCAAGACGATGTCGGCATTTTCCTTGGCTATATCGGTGGCGGTGTTCACCGCGATGGCGACATCGGCCAATTTCAGCGCCGGGGCGTCATTAATGCCGTCTCCCTGGTAGCCGACCACGTTGCTGCTTTTTAAAACCTCGATAATATTGTACTTCTGGGTCGGCGAAATCCTGGCGAAAATTTGGTATTTTTTCACCGCCTCGGCGAACTCATCCTCGCTCATCTTACCCAGCTCTTCGCCGGTGTAGACCCTATCGCCTTCCTTAACCACGCCTATCTGCCCGCCGATATACTCCGCCACCTCGCGGCTGTCACCGGTAAGAATTTTTATCTCCACCCCCAGCTTTTCGGCCAGTTGAACGGCGCTTTTAGCCGTCGGCCGCAGCGGGTCTTCCAAGCTGGCGTATCCCAGAAATTTCATCTCCTTCTCGTTTTTTACCAGATCAAATCCTTCTCGGTATTCGACCTCCTTGTAGGCTATGCCCAGCTGATGCAACCCGGTTCTTCCGTCGGCGGATATTCCGGGCAAGTATTTGTTCTCGTCGGATTTGGCGCAGAATTTCAGAAGCACCTCCGGCGCTCCGACGGAAAGCAGATAACCTTTCCCCTTCACTTCTTTCAGCACCAGGCGCCGTCGGCGCGTTTCGGGATCGAACGGCACCTCCTTGATAATCTCGAAGCGCCCAGCCTCTTTTTTGATTCCCGTGGACACGTATTTTTCAAAAGCGTCATCATAAGTGTTCTGCAAGCGGCGCTTCCGGCCTTTTAGCGGAATTATCGCCGCATAGGCGAAAATCTGGAAAAGCTCGTCGTCGGAGGAAACGATTTTATTGACCTTCATTTTGTTCTCCGTAATCGTTCCCGTCTTGTCCGTGCAGAGGAGATTGATGTTTCCCAAATCTTCCAGGGAGGAAAGGCGCTTCACCACCACCCGCCGCTTCGCCAGCTTCATCGCCCCGCTCGTCATGGTCACCGTGGCGATAACCGGCAAAACTTCCGGCACCACCGCAACCGCCATAGCGATGATAAACAGAAGAAGCGAAACCACGTTGGATAAGCCGCCGTTCAGCACAAGCTTGAAGGCGAAAACCAGAACCAGGCCGAGAAGTGTTGCTCGCATTAAATATGAGCTGAAAGAGCGCAGAGACTTCTCATACTGCGTATCTTTTTTCGTCTCGGTGGAAAGTTTGGCGATTTCTCCTAGCTCGGTGTTATTGCCAGTGGCGTAAACGACGCCGGTTCCGACTCCTTTCGCGATGACGCTTCCGGCAAAAACCAAGCAGGCCGCGGACGAGCTGCCGCCGGCTGTTTCCTGCTTGGCGACGGGCAATGATTCGCCAGTGAGTTGCGATTCATCGATCTCCAGCCCCTCCGCCTCGAAAAGCCGCAGATCGGCCGGAGCAATGTCGCCTTCGCGGAGATTAACCACATCCCCAGGAACTATCTTTTCCTCATCGATGAGCGAAAATTCTCCTCCCCTTTTCACCCGCACCTCGCGGCGGATGAACTTGGTCAGCTTCTGAATTATCCGTTCGGATTTGTATTCTTCCAAAAACCCGAGAGTAGTGTTGATCAAAAGAATCACCAAAATAACCGTCCCGTCGGTATAGTCTCTGACCGAATAAGCGATGACGCTGGCCGCCACTAAAAGATAGATGAGCGAACTTTTCAGCTGGCTTATAAAAACCTTCAGGGCGCTTACACTTTTGCCTTTCAAAACGTTCGGTCCTACCGCTTTCAGGCGCTTGCCCGCTTCCTGTTCACTTAATCCGCTCTCTGAAGTTTTTAGCTCGGCGAAAAGCTCGCTTTGATCGCATTTCAACGCGTCCTGCCGACGTATCGCGTTTGTGGAAGGCATATTCTATTAATAATAAACCTATTCCGCGGTATATCCACCATTAACCCGCTTCTTCAGACGGTAAGATTCGCCGCAGCTTTTACAGCGGCTGGAAGGTTTTAATGAACTGCCGCGATTGACAATATTGAAGGAAATGGTGTATTCCGGAATCACGGAAAGGAGGTTTTTTGCGTGAACCCCAACCGCCAGCTGTCCCTTCACATCGCAGCGTCTGCAGCTCTATCCATCCTTTTCTGGGTGATGTCGGCTTGGTATCTACCCCCGTCTATCGCTCCGGAAGGATACACTGCCTACAGCTCGGTTATGTCCGATACCGGCTTTGCACGCGTTGTGTTCTCGCTTCTGGCGATACTCCTAATCATCGTCTCGAGCGATGCCTACGCGGCACGACGGCCGTCGATCTTCTGGTTTATCGTCATCTGCGTCGGCGGAGCGCTATTCCTTGGCTTGATTTCGGCCTTCGGCTTTTTTATAAAGCCGATTGTGCCGACGAACGAGGTATTCAGCCAGGCCTTCGCTTATGGCTTCGCGCCGACTACATTGATCGTTGGCGCGTTCATCACCTACGTCTCTCTGCTTGTCGGTCTGGGAGACCGGATATGACGCCGCCCGCACCTTTAGCCAGGGCAACCACCGCGGTCGCCCTGGCTTTTCAATTTCAAAAAAGGACGAAAGAGCTTATTATATGAACATAATGTGGCCTTGGAAGAAGAAAGATGCGCCGACCGAAAAAGAAATCCACCGGTTATTCGAGATCGGCGTTTTATTGAAGGGTATCGAAGGCCTGCTGGAGCTTATAGGCGGCGTGAGTTTTTTCTTTTCCAGCGCAGATTATTTGAATAAAATCGTTTCCGCACTCACCCAGAACGAGTTGAGCGCGGAACCCAACGATTACCTGACTCATCTGACCGTCGATTGGTTCCATCACCTGACCGCCGGCACGATCCATTTCGTCGCCTTCTTTCTTCTTGTTAACGGGATCATCAACGTGACGCTCGTTTATGGAATTACCCGAAAAAAGATGTGGGCGTATCAAGGGGCTATCTTTATCCTCGTCCTCTTCGTCCTCTTCCAAGCCTATCGTCTGTTCTACGTCCAGTCCTGGTTCCTTATTCTCGCCACCGTCTATGACGCCGTCTTGGCCGGCTTAATCAGCCATGAGTACAAGAGAATCAGTAAAAAAAAGCTTTTCGCTTTTTTCAAATTCTAAGCACGAAATCCTAAATCCGAAACAAACGCCAATTTACAAATTCCAAATATGAAACACGTTCGTGTTTGGAGTTTGTTTAGGACCTAGGAAACGCAAAGCTTAAAGCGCAAAGCGCAAAAGAGACGGCGGCTAACGGCCGGCCGTTGCTTTTCGCTTTTAGCTTTTCGTTTTGCGCTTATTTCTGCGCTTTTCGTTTTGCGCTATTTAAGTGCCTTCTTGTGCCCCGTGCTCCACTCGTACATCACCACTGCCGCCGAGACCGAAGCGTTCAGCGATTCGGCCCGCGGATTCATCGGTATCCGCAGCGTGACGTCGCAGTATTCCAAAGTTTTTTGCCGTATTCCGCTTCCCTCGTTGCCCACGACAAAAAGCGAGGGCGAGTCGAAATTCTGCTCCGGCAAACTGCTCTTGCCATCCATTGCCAGGCCGTAAACAGTGAAGCCGGCGCTTTTCAATTCCCTTATTGTTTGGTTGACGTTTCCGATGGAAACGATCGGCACCGAAAAAACCATGCCAGCCGAAACCTTGGCCACCGCACCGGTTATCGGCGCCTGGTGCCGCGAAGGCATAAGGACGCCAGAGGCGCCGAAGGCCGCGGCCGAACGGATGACCGCCCCGACATTGTGAGGGTCTGTCAATTCATCAAGAAGAATTAAAAGCGTATCCTCGGTCGGCTGAAGCTCGCGCAGGAACTCATCGAAGTCCTTAACCAAGAGCGAAGGATTTATCACGGCGATGACGCCCTGATGAGAGGTCTCCTTGCCGACCATCCTCCCCGCCTCCTGGCTCTTAATCGAATCGACAGGAATATTGTGCCTGGCCAATAAATCGCGTAGCTCGCGGTCGGTGCCGGCCTCCTGCGACAGAAAAACGCGCCTCACCGTCTGTGGTGCGTTATCCAGCGCCTCACGGAGCGCGTGCCTACCGTAGATGTATATCTTGCCGCGTCCGCCTTTTTCCTTCTCCTCGCGGTGCTGGTGCTGTCCGCGCTTATACCTCCTCATTTCATCTTAAGAATAACCGAAAGGAGCGGCTAATTCAACGCGGCTGCTTGCCTGTCATCGCAGAAACTGATAGGATTCCCGAATCTAATGGAAGCGATTTTATTATCGATAGGAACATTCTTTTCCACCTTTTTCGGGGGGCTGTTTGCCGTGAAACACAAAAAGAGCCTGCATCTGATAATGGGATTTACCGCCGGCGTTCTCTTAGGCGTGGTCTCTTTCGATATTTTTCCGGAAATAATTTCCCGCGTTAACTTGGGCGGATTCAATCCGATCGAACCGATGATCGCATTGGTTCTAGGCTTCTTGATCTTTCACATCCTCGAAAAAGTCATCGTTATCCATCACTCGCATGAGGGCGACTACGCCGAGCACAAGCATCCGCACGTCGGGGTGTTTTCCGCTCTGGCCTTAGCCGGCCACAGTTTTATGGACGGCGTCGGAATCGGCTTAGGGTTCCAGGTAAGCCCCAGCGTCGGACTTTTGGTAGCTATCGCCGTCATCTCGCACGACTTCACCGACGGAATGAACACGATTACCTTGATGCTCACCAACCGCAACAGCGATCGAAAGTCCAAGGCTTTTCTTTTATTGGATGCCGCGACTCCGATCCTTGGGGTTCTTTCAACATTTCTTTTTCATGTTTCTTCCCATTTCTTAATTTGGTATCTTGGATTCTTCGCCGGATTTCTCCTTTACATCGGAGCCAGCGACATTCTACCAGAGGCGCACAGCAAGCAAAGCTCGTTGAAGATAGTCGGGTTAACCGTACTCGGAATACTCATAACTTTCCTTGTAACGCGAGTGGCTTAACCCCTCTTGACGCTAACGGTTAAATTAAGCATTCTTAATCGAACCAGATGGGATTAAAATCCATTGGCTGGAAAGGGGGTGTACCTTCTGAGCAGATCCTTACTGCGCAAACAGAGACAGATGGAGCGGATTAGATCCAACCCAGGAAAAGTCGCCAACATCTTCGGAAGCCTAAACGAGGATCGAGTTAAGGGGATACTGGAAAAGTGGCAAGCATCCGGCATCATCGCCGGGTACATTCGAACCGAAAAACACGGTCTACTCGACGGCATCGGTATCGACTTCATCATCCTAGGTTTACACGGCCGACAATTCCTGCTCCAGATCAAAACTTCGGAAAGGTGGGCAAGATTCTTTCAACAGACACACGACCCAAGAATCAAAGTCGTGGTTTCAAAGCAATCTCGCACCATAGCTTCGATAGAGGCGTCTCTATTCGATCGCTTCCCCGAGCTGCGCGCGCAAATATGATGGCACGAGCCGACAAAATTTGTCGGCTCTTCGCATTCATGCGATCTTAGGCGAATCCCGGGAAGTAATCGGTTTTTATCTGGTTATCCGGAACACCCAGAGACTTTAAGGTGTTCTCGAAGCTTACCACCATCGCCCGCGGGCCGGAGATGTAAAAAATCCTGTCATAATAATCAGGCACCTCTTTCTTGATGGTTTCCGCGTCGATCAATCCCCTTGCTCCCAGCCAGTCGGAATTATCCGGCAACTGTTCGGTTAAGGCATAAATCGTCTTCAGCCCGATTTTCTTTTCCGCCTCGTCGAAGATTTCCTTGTAAGCTATGTCCTGTTCTTTTTTGTTCGAATAAAGAAGGACAGCCGAGCGCTTGTCTCCCTTGTCCATCAGATACTTAACCATGCTGCGGAAAGGCGTCACTCCTATTCCTCCGGCTATGAAAGCCAGTTTTTGCGCTCGATCTTTCGGCAAAGTGAAATCTCCGGCCAACTGCGAAGCCGCAATCACTTCTCCTTTCTGCAAACTAAAAAGCGATTCCTTGAAACTGCTGGATTCGGGATAGAATTTTACCCCTATTCTAAGCTCTTTTTCGGTCGGCGAGGAGGCGACGGTAAAGTAGCGGCGGTTGCCGCGATTATCGGGCTTCTGGTGGCTCAATGTCCATTCCAGATACTGGCCCGGACGAAATCCGACCTTTTCCGACGGTTCGAACACGAACTCGTAAGTGTCCGGCGAGAGTTTTATCCTCTCTTTCAGTTTCAGCATCAGCCGGCGCTTCGGGCTGACGATATACGAAAAGACATTACCCAGAACCAAGGCCAGCTCCGGCGTCGAATATACACCCATAAAACTAAGCGAGGGGTTAAATAAGAAGCCGACCAGCCCGCCGTAGGCCAGCTGCAAATTTTTGGTAGGCGGAGTGGTTAGAGGCTCGGTGAGCATAACGAAGGCGAAGAAGAAAAGCGGAGAATAAAGAAGAGTCTGCGACAGTGCGGTGAAAACGGGAGCGCCGGAAATAAGCGATCCGATCGCGACCGAAGCCACAGCCATCGTCAGGAAGCCGAAAACAAGATCGAATCGCGAAATCTTTCTTACGATCAGCGCTCCTCCGATAAGCACGAAAGGCAGCAGAGCGGAGGTGCCTACCCACCAGCTAGCCGCCTGTCCCAAGAAAATAGCCGTCAAGACAACCGCGATGGCCGCGGGATTGAAAATATGCTTTTTGTTTATCGCCAGGATATACTTCGAAGCCATCGCCAGCGCTCCCGCCCAAAAGACGAACAAAAAATACGAGATATTAATCAGCGTTTGGATCGGTGTGATTATCAGCGCCAGGATAAGCGCGGTGATGTAAACCGATTCAACGTTCGCCGGAACTTCGTAAACCTTGGCGAAGATATAATTGGTTATCCAGCAAACCGCCAGCAGGATAAAAGCGGTGGAAACGATGCGCAACGGCCCGTACGGCAGAATTCCGAAAAAACCGAAGACGCAGGCGATTAAAAGCAGGGCCACAAGATAGTACAGCACCAGCCGATACATCGTTATTCCGTTCAAAAAAGAGTCGACAAACCTCATCGTTAAAGTTAGTTTTTTGCCTGATTCAGGGCCGAGGCTAGAGACGCCTGGAACCCTTCGCTCGTCAAAGTGGCGCCGGAAATAATATTGACGTTGGCGCTCTGAGCCTGGATCGCCTCAGACTTCAAGTAAGGCATCGCCTGCTGGTTGATAAAAACCGAAACACTGTGCGTGTTCGGGTACTGCAGGAAATGAACCACGGACAGCTTGCCGCCGCTTATGACCGCGCTAACCTGGACGTTTCCGAAGAAAACGTTGACCGAATTGCCGGTGTAGGTGCCATCCTTAAATTGCGCTCCGGAAGGCGTTGTCTGCTGAGTTTGCGCCGGCTGGGTCTGCGCGCCGGTCGCTGAAGTTTGACTGGGCGCCGGCTGGGCGGAAGCCAGGCTTTGCCCGCTGCGGCCGCCATTAAAAACTGAAACCAAGGCATGCCGATAATTCAATAAAACTGCGTAAAGCAGGAACGCTCCGATAGTGAGCGCCGCTAGGGCGTACTTTTTCATGCAAAAACTATAGCAAACCCATTATTAAAAAATTATTAACAAGCACAATATAACGACTTATGATGTCGCTATTCAGGCAAGAGGAAGATAAACGGTAAAGATACTTCCCTCTCCAATGCGGCTTTCCGCCTTGATCTGCCCGCCGTGCGCCTGGACGATCTCCTTGGCTATCGCTAGTCCCAGGCCGCTTCCGCCTTCCTGTCCGGCACGGCGGTAAAAGCGGTCGAAAATATGCGGAAGATCCTTCTCGGATATTCCTATGCCCGTGTCGGAAACGCTTAAGGCCGCCTGCTTTCCGTGCCTGGATAATTTAATTTCAACCAGCCCGCCGCGGCGGTTGTAATCGACGGCATTCTTCGCCAAATTCGACAAAAGGCGCAGCAAGTCGTTAGCGTTGCCGTTAACAAACACCTCCTCTTCCGCCTCCGTCTTCAGCTCCACTTCCTTTTCCTCGGCGTACGGCCGCATCAAAGACTCTTCTTTTTTAACCAAACGGGAAAGTTCGACCTTCTCAAAATTTTTGGCCAGGCCGCCGGTCTGCTTGGCCAGAAATAGCAGGTCGTTGGAAATGCTGATCAGCGAGTTAACCTCGGCCAGCGCATCGGATAAAATCGAGCGATACTCCTCGGCGGAAACTTTCTTCTCCAGAGTGGTTTCGATTCCGGTTTTCATAACCGTGAGCGGGGTTCGCAGCTCGTGCGCGGCGTCGGCATTAAACTTCCGCTGCCGATCCAAGGCCGCTCCTATCGGCTGCAGAGTCTTACCAGAAAGATAATAACCGGCGCCGACTATGAAGATGAAAACCAGCGCGTCGGTCAGAAGCAAAACCTCTTCCAAGCGGGATACCGCGCGCGAGGCGAAGATATCCTCGACCGATTGGCCATTGATAGTCAGCTCTTCCGACCTGACCGCCTCCTGCCGCTCGAAGCGCAGGCGGTCGGCCAAATTATTTGAAAACATCGCGTAAACCGCCGCGTCCGAAACAATAAGGATGACCAATATGCCAAGAGCGTAATAAGCCGTCAGCTTGATCCGCGCCGCGGCGAACTGATTATTCTTGAAATTGGTAGCCCACTCCCCGAACCGTTTTGATATATTTTTCATTTTTGTCGTTTAACTTGTCGCGCAAGCGCTTGATATATACATCGACCACGTTGGAAAAGGAGTCGACCGTCCAATCCCAGCAGTGATCGAAAATCCGCTCGCGATTCAAGGCCTCTCCCTTGTGCCGCACTAGGTATTCCAAAACCGCGTACTCCTTGAGCGTCAGGTCGAGTTTTTTTCCGTTCTGCTCGATAAGGTACTTGTTGGGATAGACGGTTAGGTCCTGCGCTTTAAGCTCCTCGCCGACCTTGGCGATCGGACGGCGCAAAAGCGCCCTTATCCTGGCCAGAAGCTCTTGGAACTCAAAGGGCTTTACCAAATAGTCGTCGGCCCCGCTATCCAGTCCCAAGATCTTATCCTCCAGCTCGCCGCGGGCGGTAAGCATCAAGATGGGGATGTTCACTCCCCGAATCCGCAAATCTTTCGTGACCTCGATGCCGTCTTTAACCGGCAGCATCAAATCGAGAATGATTGCATCGTACTCCCCCATCGCCGCTCGCTTTTCCCCAGCCTCGCCGTCATAAACGCAGTCCACAGAGTAGCTGTGGTTTTCCAAGCCCTTCTTCAGATAATCGGCCAGCTTGCGCTCATCTTCTATAACCAGGATCTTCATAAAATCGATGTTATTATAAAGCGCAAAATCAAAAGCTAAAAGCGAAAAACAACGACAAGGCGAGCGCAAAACGAAAAACTAAAAGCTAAAAATAACGGCTAACCACCGATCGTTAATTGCTTCGCGTTTTGCGCTTTTCTCTTTGCGTTTCCTACACAGGCGTTTGCAGCAAGGGTTTTAACACTGATTCTTCGCTACGCTCAGAATGACGGCACACGACCGTCATCCTGAAGCGAAGCTGAAGAATGACAAAAATAGATCGCCGGTCGTTAATTCTTTTTCGTTTTGCGATTTTCGCTTTGCGCTTCTTCTATTTTGCCTTTTTCGCTTTTAATTTTGCGCTATCATGTATTTATATGAAGGAAACCCGAATAATAATGGGAATGCCTGTAACTATAGAGATTGTCGATTCAGATGTTGCGCCTGGCGACCTAGAGGCGGCTTTCGATTACTTTGAAGATGTAGACAAACGATTCAGTC
>DAIDMW010000016.1 GCA_027448785.1 Candidatus Colwelliibacteriota bacterium
AATGTCCAAGAAAAAGAAGCTTTTAACCGCAATAGTAACAATCGTCGTCGGTTTGTTGGTCATCCTAGCCATTTATTTGGTGTGGATTGAACCAAAACCAACCCCGCAGCCGGCTCCGCTTCCAACGACCCAGGAGCCATTCCATGGACCAACTTATCCACCAACCACGACGGGGCCATTCGGGCCTCCGCCGTCCAAATAATCCGGACTGCCGCGGAATAAAGCGCGCGAGTGTAGCACAGTGGCAGTGCGCCTGCCTTCCAAGCAGGATACGAGGGTTCGATCCCCTTCACTCGCTCATTTTTGGCACCCGCCCAGCGGAAAATGTAACCGCGGGGGCTAAATCTCGTTCTATATGTTAGAGGACGAACAGGACTTGGTTAAAAAATCGAAAGATGGGGAGGTTGAGGCTTTTGGCCTGCTTTACGATCATTACTTGCCCAAGATCTACAGGTTCGTCCTGATCAAAGTAGGCCGACGTGAGGAAGCCGAAGACCTAACCCATCAAGCTTTTTTGAAGGCTTGGCAGAATATCGCCGGCTATGAATTTAAGGGGTATCCATTCGGCAGTTGGCTGTACAAGATCGCCCGCAACACGGTCTACGACTATTACCGTCAAACCAGGACCGAAATGGATATAGAGGACGCCGACGACCTCGGCTGGCTCGTGACTGAAGAGGACGCGGCCGCCGATACCGAAAAAAGACTTGATTTACAGCGAACTCTCGAGTCTCTTAAAAAATTAAAGGGAATAGAAGAAGACGTGCTAATCATGCGATTCGTCGACGACCTGCCGATCAAGGAGGTGGCGCGGACGCTCGGCAAAACCGAGGGAGCCGTGAAACTCATCCAAAATCGTGGGATAAAAAATTTAAAAAAATTGATCGAAAAAGAATCATGAGCGAGGAAAGAATAATAAAATCCCTATCGGCTCTCAAATCCGTCCAGCCGGACGGAGATTTTGCCGTGAAATCGAAAACTCTTATTTTCTCCTCAGCTCGCACCAGCGCCAGGCCGACTTTGGCTCCCAAAGTTATTTTCGGCCGCGTCTTGGATATGGGGTTGTCTTTGGCTCTGATGTCTGCTCTGGTGATAACGGTTTTAAGCGGGGTTGGCTTGATTTCCGGACGCAACGCCGCGGTGACTCCGGTTTTAAACAGTGGCTTAACCAATGACGCCAGCGCCGCCATCCAGGACATCAACGTCCACCTGAGTGACGTCCAGTATTTCAACGCCGAATCCGCTAAAACCAACACCGCCTTAAAGGCGGCCGCCGGCAAAGCAGTCGTCTCCCCGGCTGCCAGCGCCAGCCAGCAGAACATCGATTCACTTTTAAACCAAGCGGCGCAATAGCAGAAAGATGAAAAAATATTTTTGGACAATCTTATCAGCAGCAACGCTTATCGGAATGGCCGCCCAGCCGGCTTTCGCTGATTCAACGAGCACTGCGACCAATGCTCCGGCTCTTTCGCCGATCGAGGACAGCCTCAACCAGCTGATCTCCGCCAAGGAAGATGTGACCCTGTCGCCCTCCGCCCGCACTTACGCCGAAGTTACCGCACGAGAAAGCATCCTCGAGGGAGTTTTAGGACTTTCCATAAGTGAGGTCAGCTCGACTCAATCCAAGCTGAACAGCCTTCCGAATTTCGCCAAGGGCAGCAAAGAGCTAGCTCTGCAGAACAAGTATTTGGGACAGCTCGCCACCTTCTCGGCTTTTTACAAAAAGGAGTACAAGCTTCTGATTAATATCGAGGATAACTCCGATCCATATTCAGAAAGCACCAACTCCGCCTTGAAAAACCTGGCTCAGGATATAGAAAAATATCGCGAAAATTACTACGACCAGCAGATAAGCGATATGATGAACTTCTACCTGGTTTACTACAGCCAGAGCATCATCTCCACCGCTTCGGCCCAGCTGGCCAAGGTTGCGCAGAATATCAACCAGCTCGAGGCCGCCAACCTTATCAGCCAGGGCCAGTTCGACCAGCAGCTCAAAGAAGTGAATAGCCTGCTCAGCTCCGCGTCCGACCTGACCGCCGCCGCCAAGGGAATGATCTTGAACCCGCAGGCCGCCTCTGCATTGAACACATCTTCCACTCCCGCAGCGTTGCTCACCCAAAGCCTCTCGGACGTAAAGCAGGTTTACAACATTTTCCTAGACATCGGCAACCAGCTGAAAAGCGAGTTAGGCAGTTAAGAAGACAAATTAATAATGAAGCTCCACGGGCGTAAGCCCGTGGTATCTCACATTTTTTCGCGGAATCCGCCGAAGCACCCTCCTTCGCTCTTCGGGCTTCGGAGGGTCCGCCGCGCTCTCATCCCCGGGCTTACGCCCGGGGTATTCTCGCGCAGGCGGATAAAAAAGCCGGACGACGCCGTCCGGCTTTTAAATAACCAAATCAAAGGCTAGGCAACCGCCTCCTTCAGAAGCTTTCCAGCTCTGAACTTCGGAGCGGTCTTGGCCGGGATCTGAATCTTCTCCCCGGTCTTCGGGTTGATTCCGACCCTCGCCGCGCGCTTCGAAACCCTGAAGGTTCCAAATCCGGCGATAGCCACCTCCTCTCCGCGGCCAAGAGACTTAACGATAGTCTCGAAAACCGCATCGACCGCAGCCTCCGCCTGTTTCTTGGTATCCAGGCTGGCCGCTTTTATTACAACTTCGACTAAATCGGTTTTTTTCATTTAGATTCTGTATTGTAAGTCTTTTCGACCTTTTCTTTCCTTATGTCTAGATTTTAAGCCATAAAACGGGGCTAGGTCAACATCTTCCAGCCCCCAGCCGCTAGTCCCTAGCAGCTAGTGTATTACTTTGCGTATTCGACGGCGCGCAGCTCACGAATAACGTTCACCTTGATCTCGCCAGGATATTTCAGGTCCGCTTCTATCTTCGAGGCGACGTCCTTGGCTAGCTGCAGAGCCATAAAGTCATCGACTTGCTCGGGAACGACGAAAATGCGCAACTCGCGCCCAGCCTGAATGGCGTAGGCGTCCTTAACTCCAGCAAATCCTTTAGCCAGCTTTTCCAAATCATCCAGTCTCTTAACGTAATTTTCCAGAGTTCCCCTTCTCGCGCCCGGCCGCGCCGCGGAAAGAATGTCGGCTGCGGTAACGATATACGATTCCGGCGTGGAGAACGGATAATCCTCATGGTGCGACTCCATCGCTTTGATAACTTCGTCTTCGACTCCGTACTTCTTCAAGATGCGGCGCCCCAGCTCGACGTGCGTTCCCTGCACTTCGTGGTCGATTGCCTTGCCGATGTCGTGCACTAGAGCCCCCTTCTTGGCGACATCGACATTGACGCCCAATTCCGCCGCGATCATGCCGGCGATATGCGCCACCTCGATAGAGTGCGTCAGAACATTCTGTCCGAAGCTGGTGCGGAAATTGAGCCGGCCAAGAAGATTCAATATCTCCTTCGGCAATCCGTAGACGCCGACTTCGTATGCCGCTTCTTCTCCAATTTCCTGTATCCTTTTTTCGATCTCTTCTCTGGCCTCTTCCACTTTTTCTTCAATCTTCGCTGGCTGGATGCGGCCGTCCTTGACCAGCTTCGCCAAAGCGGTCCGGGCAATTTCGCGCCGCATCGGATCGAAAGAAGAAATGATAATAGTATCCGGCGATTCGTCGACAATGAGTTCGACTCCGGTCAGTCTTTCCAACGTCCGAATATTGCGCCCTTCGCGTCCAATGATCTTTCCTTTGAAATCTTCTGAGGGAAGCGTGAACGAGCTGGTGGTGATATCGGAAACATGCGCACGGGCGTAACGCTGGATAGCCGTGGTCATAACCTCGACGCTCTTTTTCTCGATTTCTTCGCGGCGGTCGCGAAGAATTTTTTTAACCTCCTCGGTCAAGTCCTCTTCGTATTTTTCGCGCACCTCGCGAAAAACGCGCTCTTTTGCCTCCTCCTGGCTAAGTTTAGCGACCTCGACCAATCTAGCTGAAGTCGCAGCCTCAGTTTCTTTGATCTTCTCGTTCCTGACGATCAGTTCCTTTTCCTCATCGGTCAGGCGACCGCGTTCTTTTACAATCTCATTTTCCCGCTGCAAGACCAGCTCTGTTCTTTTCAAGAGACTACTTTCGGCTTTTTCCAGTTCAGCGCGCCTTCCACGCTCCTCTTCCTTGGCATCGTCTAAAATGGAGACCGCCTTGTTTTTAGCCTCCAAAACTACATCTTGAGCCTCCTGTTTGGCCTTTCTTAAAGCCTCTTCACCCGTTTTCTCGAGCGAACTGGCTAATTTTGCCGATAAATATTGGCGAGTTAGATAACCGAGAACCAGGCCCGCCAAAAGGCCGACAGCCGGCACGATAATTTGATTCATAGAGTAGAAAAAAAGATTGCATGGACTTTTATAAAAGGTTACGGCAAAAGGCAGGGGGCGTCAAACCTGAAAGTTCAAAACGCAAAGCGAAAAGCGCAAAATAACAGTCAGCAGTTGGCTAAATTCGAAGCTCTAAATCCGAAATTCTAAACAAATCTGAAATACGAAATAAGAAGCTCCAAACCCGTGTTTAGGATTTAGTATTTCGAATTTGGGATTTGAAAAGCACAAAATAACGACCACCTTGTAGTCGTCGGTTCTTTTAACTTTTGCGCTTTTAGCTTTGCGCTTCGTTTATCCGTTCTTTTAACTTTTGCGCTTTTAGCTTTGCGCTTTTAGTGCGGCGTCCAGCTGGAGGCAAGGAATATTACCGCCGACATCACCGCCGCCAAGATCGAGTTACGGACAGCCGTGCGCTTATCAAGCGCGCCGTTGATCGCGTAGTATATCACGTCTTCCGCCAGGAAAAAAAGCGCTGAAAATAGCGCCGTCTCTTCGATAAAACCGATCGGCAACAAAGAGATAGCCCAACCCAACTCCGCCGCCACGAGGGCGCCAGCTGCGGCTGTGGCGTTGATTAGCGGAGTCGAGGCCTCGTCGTTGCGGTTCCGGGAAACCAGGTACTCTCGCAAGAGGAGCCACATCCACAAGAAAAACCAAAGAAGGGAAAGCGATCCAAGGGAACCGTGGAAAAGAAGGAGACTCAACCAAACTATTAAAAGCGAATGCGCCAAAAGATGGAAGGCGTGGCGGTTGAGGAAGTGCAAGTTTTTCACCCCTAAGAACAGAAAAAGAACCAGGCCGCCGGATAACGGCACCAGCCAACTCCACGTTCCTGGGTCGGGAGTGAAAAATACCAAAAAAATTATCGCCAGAAACGAATAAATAAACCTCTCAACGAATAATGGCGGGTGAAAGTAGAGCCACCCGCTCACTCCCAGAAAAACCAGTAGGGGCCAGAAGGAAAATCCGAAGCTGCGGGCCCACCAGGTCAGAAGCGCCCATATTAAAGCGCTAAACGCTAACCTTAATGCCGGATTGGTCGGAAGAGATTTTAACTTTGCTGCCATTTTTTATCATGCCGCGGATTATCCTGTCAGCCAGCTTGTCGAGGACCGCCTTCTGGATCATCCTTTTGATCGGCCTGGCGCCGTATTCGGGGTCGAAGCCGTTTTCAATGATATACTTTCTGGCCGCGCTATCAATCGTCAGGTTTATCCCCCTTTCTTTCAGGGAGGCGACAACCTTCTGCAACTGTATGTCAACTATCTTTCCGACAATCTCTTTATCGAGAGGATGGAAGACAATGATCTCGTCGATGCGGTTCAGAAACTCAGGACGGAAGTGGTCGCGCAAAGCGGCATTAACCCGGCCGCGGTAAGCCTCCTCGCGGTCGCCATCTTTTTCCTCTTCGCCGGAAGAAAATCCGACCTTGGCCATCTCGCGCAGAAACTCGCTGCCAACGTTTGAGGTCATGATGATAATCGTGTTGCGGAAATCCACCGTGCGGCCCTTGCCGTCGGTCAGACGGCCGTTGTCCAAAACTTGCAAAAGAATATTAAAGACTTCGGGGTGGGCTTTTTCGATTTCGTCGAACAGGATTAGGCTGTAGGGGCGATGGCGGACAATTTCGGTCAACTGTCCTCCCTCCTCGAAGCCGACATAGCCCGGAGGCGAGCCGATTAGGCGCGCCACGGCGTGCCGTTCCATATACTCCGACATGTCGATGCGGACCAGAGATTTCTCGTCGTTGAACATGAACTCCGCCAGCGCCCTGGCTAGTTCGGTTTTACCGACTCCGGTCGGCCCCAAAAACATGAACGAACCCATCGGGCGGTCGGCTGGCGCCAGCCCGGCGCGCGCGCGGCGCAGCGCGTTAGCCACAGCTTCGATCGCCTCATCTTGTCCTATAACTCGGCTTCTCAGCTCGTCTTCCAGACGGCTCAGCTTGTCCGCCTCGCTCTCCAACAGATTATGGACCGGTATCCCCGTCCAGCGCCCGATAACCCGAGCCACATCTTCGCTGTCGACGCTTTCTTTTATGAACTTATTCGATTTCTTGCCTTTGGTAGAGAAATATTTCTTCTCGAAGGCCTGGTATTCTTTCTCTGCGGCCGGCAGCTCGCCGTAGATAATCTTCGCGACTCTCTCCAGCTGGTTCTCCCTTTCCGCCACTTCTTTTTCGTGCTTTAAGTTCTCGACCCTCTCCCGCAGAGCGTTCAGTTTTTCGAAAATTGATTTTTCCGCCTGCCATTCTCCGGACAAGGCGTCGTCCTGCTCTCGTAACTCCTTAAGGCGCTTGTCTATTTCCTTGAGCCGCTTGGCGTTCTTTTCTTTTCCTTCGGATAGAAGCGCCGCTTTTTCCACTTCGAGCGAGGTTATCTCGCGCCTCGCCTGGTTTATGTCGCTGGGCAGGCTTTCAATCTCCAGCTTCCGCATGGCCGCCGCCTCGTCGATGACATCCACTGCCTTGTCGGGCAAAAAGCGGTTGCTGATATACCTGGCTGAAAGATTAACTGCGGCCACCAGCGCCTCGTCGCTGATGCGCAGCCCGTGATGCATTTCATACTTTTCCTTCAAGCCGCGCAGAATTGTCACGCTGTCCTCAATGCTTGGCTCTTCCACCATCACCGGCTGGAAGCGGCGCTCCAAGGCCGAGTCTTTTTCAATATAAAGCTGGTACTCCTTGATGGTCGTGGCACCGATTGCGTGCAGTTCGCCGCGGGCCAGCGGTGGCTTTAAAAGGTTAGAGGCATCGATAGCCCCCTCGGCCGATCCCGCTCCCACGATCATGTGTATCTCGTCGATAAAAAGAATTATGCGTCCCTCGGAGTTCTGGACCTCTTTAATAAAGGCTTTTAATCGATCCTCGAATTCGCCACGAAACTTGGTTCCGGCAACAAGCGAGCCTAGGTCGAGCATAATAATCTCCCTGCCGCGCAGGCTTTCGGGAACGTCGCCAGCGACGATTTTCGAGGCCAACCCTTCGACGATCGCTGTCTTGCCGACGCCGGGTTCGCCGATTAATACCGGATTGTTCTTGCGTCGGCGCGAAAGAATCTGGACCAAGCGGCGCAGCTCCTCTTCGCGTCCGATGACCGGATCGAGCTTGCCGGCCGCGGCCATTTGCGTCAAGTTAATCGCGTATTTTTCGAGAACCTGAAATTTGCTCTCCGGCATCTCGTCGGTGACGCGGGCGTTGCCGCGCAGTCCGGCCAGGATGCGAAAGGCTGCTTCTCTCTTCAATCCATCTTTTTCCAGCAAGGCTTTGGCCTGGGAGTCAACTTCGAGGATTCCTAATAAAAGATGCTCGCAGGAGATAAATTCGTCTTTGTTGGCGGCGGCGATCTTGCCGGCCCTTTCCAAGATTCGCATTATCTCATCCGAGAGGTAAAGTTGTCCGACGCCGGCATTGCTGAAAATCTTCGGCAGTTTATCCAGCTCGTCTTCAACTTCGCGCGCCAGATCATCCGGATTTATTTTAGCGCGCAGCAAAAGCGGGCGTACTAAGGATGTTTGGTCGTCGATCAGAGCATAGAGGAGATGAAGCGCGCGGAACTCTCCGTGATTGCGGGCCGAAGCCAGTTCCTGGGCATTTTGCAAAGCCTCTTGGGCTTTGATGGTAAAGCGGTTGAATTGGTTCATTTGGTTTTAAGAATTATAACTCGCCGCGGATAAATCGTGGATAGCTCCGCGGAGGATAGCCTAAAATACTACGAATTAGGGAACTGCGCAAGAGTCGCTTTTATCGTTAAAGTCTGCGATCCACGGAGCACCGTAAGCGTAACGGTATCGCCAACCTTATGCTGATTAATGAGCGCACTTAAGGTGTTGTTTTGGTCGACATTAACTCCGTTGACGCTC
Organism: Candidatus Colwelliibacteriota bacterium; assembly: GCA_027448785.1. Classification (GTDB taxonomy): domain Bacteria; phylum Patescibacteriota; class Minisyncoccia; order UBA6257; family Colwellbacteraceae; genus JACWAO01. The sequence goes on from DAIDMW010000016.1 coordinate 8,193, forward strand.
AGAATAATATCTCCAGATTGCAAACCAGCCTTGGCCGCCGGTGATCCCGGTATGACGGCCGGCTGGCCGCTTCCACCTTGAATCAAAGCTCCATAATCAACGGACAAGTTGTCTTGGGAAGCCACCGAGGAGTCGATAGTAATATAACTAACTCCCAGGTAGGGCATGGCGATGGTCCCGCCGCTCTCCACCTGCGCGATGTCCTTTTTCGCGTTGTTGATCGGAATGGCAAATCCGATATTCTGCGCTCCGGAAACGACGGCCGTGTCGATACCGATAACCTGACCGCGTAAGTTCAACAGCGGGCCGCCGGAGTTTCCGGGGTTGATCGCAGCATCCGTCTGAATAACGCCGTTAATAGTCTCGCTACCGTAAAGGGCGCCGTTGGCGGTGATATCGCGGGAAAGGCCCGAAACTACCCCGACCGAGACGGTGTTGCTGAACTGTCCCAGGGCGTTGCCGATGGCGATGGCCGTCTGGCCAAGCTCGAGAGCGCTGGAGTCTCCCAATGTCAAAGTCGGCAATCCAGTCGCGTTTATTTTAATAAGAGCGATGTCTTGCTGGGGATCGCGCGCCAAGACGGTGGCGTCGTACTTCTTTCCGTTATTGAGGATCACCGTGTACTGTGCGGTCGCGTCGGCCACCACATGTTTGTTGGTAAGGATTAGTCCGTCGGGGGAGATGATAAAGCCGCTTCCCGCGCCGGTTTCCTGCAGCTGCGTACCCTTCTGACAGGGAACGGTGTAATTGAAAGACTGGCCGAAGAATTGCTGGAACTGCGGCGGCAGGTTAGTGAAAGGGTTGGTGGCCGGACATTGTTCGATTATCGGCACATCCTTGGAGATGATGATCGAAACTACGGCGGGAGTAGCCTGCTTGACCGCGTCGACGATCTGCTGCTCGTAGCTGGAGGCGGGGGCGTAAGGAGTCGCCGGCGCCTGGGTAATACCGGCCGTAGAGGTTGTGGTCGAGGACTGGGTAAAGTGCGAGGTTAGGCCGTTCAGCAGGTTGCTCCAAAAGCTGGCCTGCGCCTGCGGAGAGTTAACAAGCGTCCCCGCGGTTACGCCCAAGAAAGCGGCGGCGAGGACGACGGCAAACATCTTTCTGTTGTTCATGTTATTCATAAATTGCTTGGTGTTTTTTTAAGAAGACCGTTGACGCTTTTTTATTATCTTTATAATTGCCTCCGCCGCGGTGTCAATCTCTTTCCTTGTGGTGTTCCTCCCGAGAGTCAGGCGCAAACTGCTGAGCGCTCGGGTGCGGTCGCCGCTCATAGCCATCAAGACATGCGACGGAGCGGTGGCACGGCTCTGGCAAGCCGAGCCGGTTGAGACTGCCAAGCCGGCTGAATCTAAAGCTATGAGTAGATTTTCCGCCAGCTGGCCCGGGAAGCAAAGGTTGAGGTTGTTGGGGAGGCGAGTCCCAGAATCGAGCGCGGGGCCGTTCAGAGAAACTTCTATTTCCGCGCTCAGCCTCCGGTAAAGATAATCTCGCAATTTTTTGACTCGCTCCGCTTCGCGCTTCCGCAGCCTCTCGGTTTTGGCAACAGCGTTGGCCAGGCCGATTACGCCGGGAATATTCTCGGTTCCCGACCGCAAACCGAACTCCTGCCCGCCGCCGGTGATGGTCGGTTCAAGGCCGGCTGTTTGCGCCCGGAAATAAAGCGCGCCGGCTCCCTTAGGACCATAAATCTTGTGAGATGAAATTGTCATTAAGTCGGCCTCTAGATCCGGCGCCCGGCAGGGCAGGTACTGGAAAGCCTGGACGACATCGGTATGAAACAACGGGTAAACACTACCCTCCTCCCTGAATTCGCGCACCAGGCGTCCTATCTCTCTTATTGGCTGAATGGTTCCGACCTCGTTATTGGCGCACATTACCGAGATGAGCGCGGTGTCTCGGCTGAGGTGGGGCTTGATGCTCGACGGATCGACTGAACCTTCGGAGTTTACCGGAAGCAGTACCAGCTCGGCCTCCCCCTCCCGCGCCAGATCGCGCGCGGTTTCGATCACCGACTCGTGCTCGACGACCGAGACGACGATTTTCGGCTTGCGCAGGCCGTGCTTGCTGCGGGCTTTTTTCACGACGCCGCGCAAAGCGAGGTTGTTGGCTTCGGTGGCCGAACCGGTAAAGATCACTTCCCGGAAGTCGGCGCCCAAGGCGGCGGCCACCGTCGACCGAGAGCGATCGAGCGCCGCCGCCGCCTCTTGCCCATAAGAGTGGAGAGAGCCGGCATTGCCGAACTCACCAGCGAGGTACGGTCGCATTGCCATTTCCGCCTCGCGATCCAAGGGCGTCGTAGCCGCGTAATCGAGATAAATCTTCATTGATAAAAGATTAAGGCGAAAAAATAAAAACGCAAAGCGAAAAGCGCAAAAGGCAAAATAACGAAAATTCGAAATCCTAAATCAGAAAGCCGAAACAAATTCGAAATTACAAATTTTAAATCACAAA
>DAIDMW010000017.1 GCA_027448785.1 Candidatus Colwelliibacteriota bacterium
ACCATTGTTCCAATTGTCGCCGCGGATGAAGACGCCGCTATGCAAGCCCTTATCCCTCCATATGATCTTTGAATCCAATAATCATATGGCTTGTGAAAACCTGTTTCTCCATCCGGCAAGCATCCGTCCGATCTCGTTCAGCTTCTCCGCCGCCAGGCCGTACTGCCTGACGCTTAGAAAATGAAGATCCTTGGCTAACCGGATCAGTATCCGCAGTTCGTCCAATTCCATGCTTGCTTGTGCCAAAATCGGGGTTTTCTCGCGCGCGGCGTTTGCAATGATTATCGATTGCACAAGATCAAGCGCTTTATTCTCTATTCTCTGCCCCAGGACAAACCTCTGGCTTTTGGGGAACTTATTCACCGCCGGATGGAGCCAGAGGATAAAATCGTAAGTTTTCTGGTAGATAATTAAATCTTCAAGCATTGCCTAAAACGTAAAAAATCGACGGGAGATTACGGATTTATCCTCCTTCGCTAAAGCTCCGGATGGATTAACGTTGTCACGCTACGTGACAACGTTAAGATTTCTACGCCGCGACTACCGAGCACAACGGAAACCAACAGTGCTGTCCGCAGTACCCGTCCCCCAACTCAAGTACAGTGCGAAGACCCCAGCAAACGAGCCATAGCCCCAACTGTCGCCACGGAGGAAGACGTTCGTTCCTTGATTACCTCCAGTCCCGTAGGTGAGAACCTGTCCCATTCCCTGGTTGGAGTTCCAGGAGGAGTTGGAAGGAGCAACTAAGGATTGAACGACGTCGGAGGTGTAAGCGGAGACGTAGGGGGTCGTGGAATTGCCGTACTGGCACCACTCCCAGCCAGCCGTTCCGTTGGAACATGACGGGACGCTCATGGTATTGGTGTTGTCTCCGGAGTCGTTGGCAGATCTCGCAACATGCTCCCAGACGTTTCCGGCCAGGTCCCAAATGACATTGTTGTTGGATAAGGTAAGGGTTCTCCGCTGGTTTCCTCCAGTGTTGGTTTCGTGGTAGTAGCCGTTGTTGTCATTGGCTGAGGCCTGGAGGGCATTGGCCGGAGCATTGTCGTTATGTCCTGAATAAAGATAGCCGTTTCCAACGGAACCTCCCGACCAGTTGGAGGAGACTCCAGCAACGTTATCGGCTATCGTCATCCACTCGTCGTTTCGTATAAGGTGGGCGCCGATGTTGGAACAGTACGTCGAGGCGTCCGTATGGTCGATATCGGCTATCGGATAGCCATTGGGAGCGGAAGCGACGTAGTACGGAGCGACGCAGGGTTGGGTCGCGTTGTCATAGACGTGATAATTGGTGTCTTGAGGAGAAATGAGAGGCGCGCTGCCTGAAACGCACTTGGCGTCGTACTTCATCACCCAGAACGACGGGGTGCCGAATGCCGAGTTGCCAGGAACCTGTATCCAGTTCATAGGAAAGGTCAAGGGAGCCAGGGCAAGATTAGTTCCCAAAGAGTAGGAGGTGGCTGAGTCTCCCCCGGCTTGTCCGCCCACATCCATATACTTGGCCGATTCCATAGCTACGGCCATTACTTCATAGTTTGAACCGTTGGTTACGTATTCGTAGTAGTTGCCGGTGGTCGTGGTGTTTACGGGATCTACGGGAACGGTCGGCAAAGGAGAGCCGGAGGTGATGCTTGCGAAGTTAACCGGTATCCAGCCGGTTCCGTTATTCTTCTCCAGGTTGACGGAGGAAACGCACTGGTAGTTCCAGCCCGAGGGCAATGCCGGAAGTCCTAGAGAAGAGCAGGTGGATGTTTGGTTTCCGGTTAATGTCGGGTCGGGAAGAGAGACGTAGACGGTGTTTGAAGTTCCCAAAGAAGTGTTGCCGTCGGCCAAATAGTCCCCGAGAGCGCTGTTAATGGTTGCTATATCTTGGACTCTCGTTCCGTCTCTGGCTTGGGCGAGCAGTTGCCCCGGATTCAATACAAGAACGACGGCGGCTGCGAGTATCCCAATGACGGCAATGACGATAAGGAGTTCGATGAGGGTAAAAGAGTCGGCACTTAACGAGTGCCTCTTAGCGTTTTGGAAGAAACGACGGGCACGAGAGAGAGAGAGAGAGAGAGAGAGACGAGAATGTGAGGCGTCCGTAGTATTAGACATATTTTGCTTCAATTTTAATCCCGATGTTCGCACCAGTAAACAGTGGATAAAATATATAACGACTTACGATATCGTTAGATTTTGCACCTTTACTTCTTCAACAACTCCTTAAAAACCTCGGCGGAGACGGTAACGCGCCCGGATGATTTCAGTCGCGCCTTGCCTTCCTTTTGTTTTTTCCACAGCTTCATTTTCCTGCTGCGGTCGCCGCCGTAAAGGTATCCGGTCACGTCCTTGCGCAGCGCCGGTATGGTTTCGCGGGCCACGATTTCTCCTTTGACCGAAGCCTGCAGCGCCTGCGCGAATTGCTGCCGAGGCAAAAGGTCTTTCAACTTCTCCACCGTCTTTCTTCCGATGGCAACCGCTTCTTCCTTCGGAACGATGCGCGACAAGCCTGGAACAACGTCTCCGGCCACCAGTATGTCGACGCGGCGCAGTTCGGCATTTTCGTATCCGATGATGTCATAGCTGAACGAAGCGAAGCCCTGCGAGGCCGACTTCAGGCGATCGTCGAAATCGAGTATCAGATCGGCCAGAGGCATGGTCGCGCTTATCCGGCTGCCGCCGGGTATCGGAAGAGTTTCGATGTTTTTCATTCTGAAGGATTTACTCAGATCCAGCACCGGTCCGAGGAATCTTTGTGGCGAGAGAATCGTCAGACGCACCATCGGCTCCGAAGCCGAAAGGTAATCGTCGGGGAAGTCCTTCGGATTTTCGACGACCTTTTCTCCGCTCGCTACCACTACTCTGTAAGCAACCGAAGGGAAGCTGGTCACTACTCGAAGATTAAACTCCGCCTCCAGTCTCTCGACGACTATCTCAAAATGCAGCTTGCCCAAGAATCCGCCCTTGAAGCCTCGCCCAAGGACCTCGCTCAGGTCGGCGGAAAAGCTTAGCGCCGAGTCATTAAGCTTCAGCTTGTTGATCGCCGTTTTCAGTTCGTCGTAATCGTCGCTCTCTTCGGGATAGAGAGAGACGAAAACCACCGGCTTGGGAACGCCGAAGCCCGGCAGCGGAACGTCCCCGATCGTGTCCCCGACCCTCACCACTTCCGGATCCTTGATACCAGTAACGATATAGCCGATCTCCGGAGCTCGAAGTCGCTGGTCAGGGGTAAGCTCAGGCGCGAAATATCCTACCTCCTTTATGCGGAACTGCTGGCTCATTCCGAGAAGCCTGGTCGTCTCTCCGGCGCGAAACTCGCCGCCGAACATTCTGACGAAAGCAACTACGCCCTTATGCTCGTCGTAAAGGGAGCTGAAGATAAGGGCTGATTTCCCGCTCCTCGGTTGAGGGGGCGGAACGCGCTTCACAATCGCTTGAAGCAGTTCGCTGACGCCCTCGCCGGTCTTTCCGGAAACGCGCAGCACCTCATCCAGCGGAACGTCCAACAACTCGGCAACTTCCAAAGAAATTTTTTCAACCTCGTCCGGCGGAGCGGCGTCTATCTTATTGACGGCTCCGATTATTTTCAGTCCTTCTTTCAGAGCGTTATGGTAATTAGCCAAAGTCTGAGCCTGGATTCCCTGGGTAGCATCGACGAGAAGCACCGCTCCTTCCACGGCGTAAAGAGCGCGCGAAACCTCGTAGGAGAAGTCGCTGTGCCCCGGGGTATCGATTAAGTTCAAAAAATATTCCTCTCCGACCCCCGGAGAATACCTCATTCTGACCGGCGCCATTTTAATAGTGATACCCCTCTCCCTCTCCAGCTCCATCTGATCGAGATATTGGGCGCGCATCTTGTGGGCCGGAATGGTCCCGGTCACCTCGAGCATCCGGTCGGCCAACGTCGACTTACCGTGATCGATGTGGGCTATTATTACAAAATTCCTTATGTTTTCCATAACCTTATCCCGTTCCGTCTACTCCTAGAAAACGCTGCTAATTAGATTTAACCAGAGTTAGCGTAATCGTCGTCCGCGGCGCAAGATTAGAGCTGTGATAGCTGTAAACCGAACCCTGACCCTGAGCCTCGGCCCACCCGTATCCGAGCGGAGCCTGAACGAGATAATCAAGAGTTTGATTCACTCCCGATTGTTTGTCAAAGACGAACTGAAACTTATCTCCCGGAGCGATGTTGATCTTTCCGCCAACGTAGGTCAAATGCAGCTTAGCGGCCGCACCGACGGCAGAGGCGAGCCACCCTTCGTAAACCTTCGACCCCGACTCGCTAAATTCGCTTATGCCAGGCACGCTGGATTGCAGAAAGCTTTGTTCGACGACGGAAAGTTCAGGATCGACCTTATAGCCGGCGCGATACTGCTTAAGGTCATTAAAAAGAGACGAGTTCATTCCGTCCGCGCTGATCAGCGCCGAACTTGGAGAAGTAAATATCTGGAGCAGGTCGCGGCGGAAGGCGCGGTAGTTCGGATACAAAGAGTTTTGGAAGATATTTTCCACCGTCAAATCATCATTTACCATTCCCGAGGAGTCGATCTGTGATTTCAAGACGACGTGCTCCTCTAAAGCCGTGCCGGCCGGGGCCGCGGTCGGAGTAATATTGGCCACGCCCAGATAGTCGCCATTAAAATTGTAAGGCAGATTAAAGATCCCGCCGTCGCTGCCGGCCCATTCGACCATCCCTTCCAGTCGGCTGTCGGAGAAGTAAATCATAATATTCTTATCGGCCAATCCTTCCCCGATCGCTCCGACCAGGTCCTGCTTAGCCGCCGGACTTAGTCCGGGAATCTCCTTAAAAAGCTGCGGCAAAGTTTTGCTGAGATAGGCAGCTGAGACCGTGCTGCCGCTTTTCGGAAGCAAGGAAGGATCGATGGTGGCAATTATGCGCTGCCAGGCGCTGCTGTTAATCAGAATAACGCCAGAAAAGGTCTCGCTCGACGACGCGTATTCCTTCGAGGATTGCAGGAAATAAACCATCTTCTGGGCGGAGCTTGGAAAATCGAAAAACCAGTTCGCCTCCCCCGCTCCCCAGACCGATCCGTTTCCGCCCAGTTCCGGGGGAGGCGGAAGAACCTTTTGCGGCAGCTGCGAGTCTGGAGCGGAAAAAGAGCTGACTGTCACACTTGCCAACTGCCCCTTGTTAATCGTCAAATCGGCATAGGCCGTCAGACCTCCGCCAGCCGGCCGCAGAGAAACGGAAGGGTCGGCGAAAGCCAGCAAGAGATGCGAAGAGGTCGAGTTTAAAAGGGAGTACAGTCCGTCGGCGGCGGAAGAATAGTTGAGTAATTCCGACTCCAATGCCAGAGAATTTCCATTAGACCCAGAACCGGAAGAGGCGACTTCCGAAGAAAGCTGATTGTTCGCGGAAATTATGCCAGAGAGGTCCGTGGTGACTTTCTTGAGCGAAGAGAGGAGGTCGGATCCATTCCCGCCGAAAAAGTCTCCGAGCCAGTTGTCGCTCAAAGCGGAGGCGTTTGCCGAAAAATCAATGGCGGCAGAACTAAAAGCGTTTATCCCTTTTACGGCTGCGCTGTACTGGTTGAAAAGCGGCACGAGGCTCAACTGGCCACTAGAGCGGAATGCGGCGGTCGAAGTCTGCATTGACAGGAGTTCCAGAAGATTGGAGCTTACGCTCGCGTAATTTTTATTAATCGAGTTTTGGATTAGAACCCTCTCCCCCGCCCACCAGAACAGCAAGACGAGAAGGATCGAGCCGAGAGCCGACCCGGCCACCGTGAGCTTCCGCTTCCGCTCGGTGGAGCGTTCCAGCTCAACCACTCCCTTTGGCTTCAGCTTTTGCAGCCTGGCTCCACTCTTGCTTTTAGCCGGAGGATGCTGGTATTTCTCGCCGTGGTGGCGCACGTCAGCCAGAACCGGCTCTATGTTTTTCCGTGGATTGCTTGGCGTCATTATTTATTAAGCAGGGAGCGGAGAGCACAAAACTCGCATTTGGGATCCCCGCACGTCTTGTTCCAGAATTTCAGATTCATTATCTCATCGGCTTTTTCCAAAATCAAAGACTTTAACTCTTCCTCTTCTCGGTCGGAAACGACAAAACTCTCCCTGGTAAACTTTCCTTTTTCGTTCGGCTGGACAAAATCTATCGTCCCGCCGGTCATCTTGTACTTCTGCCTTGAATCCAGATCCAAAAGGAGTTTATAGAAAATCAACTGGCGGTAGTAGTCGCCGCTTGAGGTCTTCGTCTCGCCGCGTATCCAGTTTTCGCTTTCCGGTTTATGCGTCTTATAATCGACCACATTAACCCGCACGCCGTCCGGCTCGAGCTCCAGTTTGTCCAGCTTTCCCGAGAGTTTGATCTCGTCGGTCAGATTGGCCGAAATAGAGTACTCGGTCACCGTGTTCCAGTTCCAATCGCCACGGTAGAACTCGTAGTATTTGCGAAGCGAGTCTTCGCCTTTTTCCAAGATCCGCTTCCGGTCGTTTTCCGATAGCGGCTGCCGCTTAACCTCGCGGAGAAATCGAGCAACCAGATGCTCTTCGCCGACCTCTTCCCCTTGGGCCCTTTTTTTGAAGAACTCATCCAGAGCGCTGTGGATGCAGTTGCCGTAAATCTGCGAGGGCCTCATCGTCTGTGGAATCCGCAGGAGGTTCACGTAAAAGTACCTCCACGGACAATCCAAGTAACTATTCAAGTGCGTGGCGGAAAATCCTCTTTTTAGGAATAGCGCTTTAATCTCCTCCTTCTGTGGAAGCGTCGGCGGCGATCCGCCGGTGGCGCCGGTAAAAATCCCCTCCATCCCGGCTTCGGCTTCTCGTTCGTAACCGCTGGTGTCTATTTTTTCCACAAGTTCAGGATCGATCTCTTGGATGAACTGCGAAGGATTTTTTTCTTTGTCGTCAGCTGATTTCAAAGAATAAGTTATAAAAACCTCCTTTTTCGCCCGGGTGAGCGACATATAAAAGATCCTCCTTTCATCCTCATTCTTCTCGAACTCAGAGATATCGACGGCTGTCTCGAGAGGAAGCTTGATCTTGTTCCAATCGCGCTTATTGCCCCACTTGCCGTCAACAGCATTGACGATGAAGACCGTTTCAAATTCCAGCCCTTTGGCCTTGTGGGCGGTCGTGAGCCGAACCGCATCCGCGGCATCGTTCTCCCGCACGCTTATCGATAGCTTATGTTCTTCCAGAACCTCGATATGTCGCAAAAAGTCCTTGAGCCGGTACTCGTAGTTCGTCCCCATCTCCTTCCTCGCCTCACCGAACAGCGCTTTCAACTTCCCGATCTCGTCCAGGTAATTACCGGACGAAGAAAGGTCGGAAAAAAATCCGGACTCTTTGACAATGATTTCGAAGAACTCCAAAAAATTGCGGTTGGCGCTGAGACGCTTCCACCGCCGCAGGTTTTCGTAAAGGATGCGAAACTTCTGCGGCTCGGAAACCCCGATCTCTCCCATCTTTTTCTCGTCGGAGATAAGGCGGTAAAGCTCGGAGGGGCGTTTTTCATCAGCGGCTGAAATGACGCGGTAAATATCCAGCGGATCCAGTTCTAAAAAGCTCAGGTGCAGCGTCGCGGTCAAATAAACGTCGTCTCCGAAAAACTCCACCGCCCGCAGCAAAGCGATAAGCTTTCTCACCTTCTTGTCGAAGAGAATGTTCCGGTCGGAGCGCACCACGACCGGTATCCGCCGCGAACGCAAAACATCGGCAAAAGATTCGGCGTCGCGATTTTCGCGGTAAATCACGGCAATCTCCTTCAAGCTCTCCCCCTCCTTCATCCGCCTCTCGATCTCGTCGGCGACAAAGGCCGTCTCGGCCTCCGCCGAGCGGAACTCGGCAACTTTTATCTTCTCGCCTTCGCTTTTGTCCTCCGCCTCGAGATTGCCTTCGTTGATACTGATCTTGTTCTTTTGGATAAGGCTGTAGGCCGAGTCGAGTATGGTTTGCGTCGACCGATAATTTTTTTCCAATTTGATAAAAGTCGTGCCCTTGTACTTGTTTTGCAGATAAATAAAATTCTGCAGGCTGGCGCCTTGGAAGCGGAAGATGGCCTGTTTCTCGTCGCCAACGACGAAAAGGTCTGGTGATTCGTGGAATCCGGCGACGAGCTCCAAAAGATAGTTCTGCGAACGGTTGGTGTCCTGATGCTCGTCGACCAGAATGTACTGGCAAGTCTCCTGTATCTCGGCCAGGAAAGGCGGATTCTCCCCGAAAGCCCTGATCGTCTCCAGTATCATATCGTCAAAGTCGTAAAGGTTTCGGGAGCGCAGAGCCTTCTCGTATTCGGCGTAGGCCACCGACAGCTCTTCGGCCGTCTTCAGCTTTTCCAGCTCGTCGAAATACTTCCCTTTCATCTGCCCCTTATACCTTCCGGAGTCGTGGTAAAGGTCGGGGACGGCGTAAATCTCGGCGTTCCTTTTGGCGATTATCTCCGCCAGCTCTTCCGGCCCATACTTGTCATTTTTAAGATTTTTGATCGAGCTCGCGATGTCTTTGACGTAGGCATACTTATCCCCCACCGGCTTCAGTTTCTTGAACTGCCCGCCGTCGATTATCTCGCGCAGCAAAGCGATTTGCTTGGCTTCGGTCGCGTTTTCCGCGCTGATAATGCGCTCGAAATACTGGGGGTAATTCTGTATAAGAGTATTGCAAAATCCGTGGAAGGTATTGATGTTTACGTAATACCCCTCGCTGCCGACCAGCTCCACCAAGCGTCGGCGCATATTGGCCGCTGCCGATTCGGTAAAGGTTAAAGCCAGGATGGTCGAGGAAGGAACGTTGGACTTAATAATGTTGGCTATCCGCAGAACGAGAGTTGTCGTCTTTCCGGTCCCCGGTCCGGCGACGACCATTACCGGCCCATCGATCTTATCGACCGCCCGTTTTTGGCTGGAATTCAGCTTCGAGTATTCTTCCTGGAATTTCTCCTCGAATGGTTTAGCTTCGTTTTTTTTCGCCATAAACTTGCTTTAATTTGTAATAAGAGTGCGCGCCCAAGGGAAGAAGGATCCAGTAGGAGACGAAGCGGTAAAGTATCGAAGTCAGGACCGCGATGTGCACCGGGTAGCCGAAAGCCACGAAAACCAAGGCCATCGAAGCCTCGGTTACGCCAGGAACCTCCGGGACCAGGGTGATGAGCGCTAGGATCGTGGAAAAGTTAAAGCCTAAGGCGACTACGAGAAAATTCGGATGATAATGAAAAACGATGAACGAGAAGTAAAGGACGACTACGTTATCAAGGTAATACAAAGCCGAAAGGCCCAAGGCGCGCAAAGTCAGCGCTTTCTTGGAACGCAGGAGGCTCAGGTCTTCGTAGAACTCGTGCAACGATTTTACGACGCCCTCGGCGTTCAGATCGCGCTTGGTCACCCGCGAAAGGAACTTGGTCAGTCGGATAAGATTCTTGCCTTTATTCACCAGCAGGACGATCGCCGCTATTATAACCGCGGTAAAAACCGAGACTATTCCCCAGAAGCCGGTCGGATGAACTACAGCATGAAAGCTGGATGGAGCGAAAATCAGCGCCAGGCCGAAAAACACCAGAAAATTTACAATGTATAAGAAGTTCCAAGAGAAGATGACGAACAAC
>DAIDMW010000018.1 GCA_027448785.1 Candidatus Colwelliibacteriota bacterium
TTTGTACATGGATTGGTGGGGTACTGGCCGTTGAACGAAGGATCTGGAACAACTGCCTATGACAAGAGCGGGTGGGGGAACAATGGGACACTGGTGGATGCGACAACCACTGAATCAAACGTTGGACCTACGTGGACTACGAGCGGCTGTCTTAGTGGCGGTTCCTGCCTATCCTTTGATGGGGCGGGGGATTATGTGAGCCTCCCCAGCGGCAACTATGAGAATTTTGGAACAAATAATTTTTCGGTAAGTGCCTGGATTAAAACCACTTCTTCTAAACAGCAATCTTGCATTGTTAGCACAGCTGGTGGGCCATTAGGGTATCGCTTCGGCTTCGGAGGTGGAAAGCCGTATGCTCTTTATGGCGATGGAACTGATTATACTGAAGGAACAATGGGAAATGTTTTATTAAGTGATGGCAATTGGCACTTCTTAGTCATTAATTATTTTCATGATAAAAGATTAACAACTGCATACATAGATGGAGTTGAGGTTGGCTCTATGAATATAAACATAGTTGGGTCGACTAGTAACACTTATGCCTATATTGGGCAAATGGGCAATTTTGCGACATTCGCTACAGGATTTTTTGGTGATATAAGAATATATCAATACACCATTGCCTCTGCCCAAATCCAAGCCATCTATAATTCTGAAAAACCATAAAACACCAACCCGTCTAGGTCTGTCCGATACTTTTCCTAACTGCTCTCTTGCTACGACTCGAACTAAGTTCGAATCCTAGGGTGGGGGAATATAGGACTAGAACCACTGAACCTAGCAAAACACTGACCCATCTAGGTCTGTCCGATACTTTTTCTAACTGCTCCGGTGGTAGGATTCGAACCTACAACCATCTCCTTAACAGGGAGCCGCTCTACCATTGAGCTACACCGGAATAAAAAAGTTTTTAACGAACAGTTTCCGACTACTTTGGGCTTCTTGCGATTAGCGAGAAGCTAGCCTGAATACCGGTAGGAAGTATAATGCCGGCCAGGCCTTTCGTCTAGTCCTTTAGCTGCTATAATGACAATAATGAACGGGGGACCGGAGCTGACATCTTTAATACGGGAGAAAATAAAAGACGGTTGGCCAGAGAAAAAAATACGCCGCTGGCTAACAGAGGAACACCAGCTTTATACCAAAGAACAGGTAGACAGAGTGTTTAAAGTTATTAACGCCGAGCGGGTTGGCGAGAACAAGGAGGCAAAAAATAGAAGGGGGATTACGGGTTTGGCGCGCCGCAGGATAAATACCGCTCTTATAATTTTTTTCGCGCTTTTAGGAATAGTTTTATTTGCTATTTCTCCTTTTCCAGGAATAGTTTCTTCTTATTTATTCGGAAAGCATCCAGGGTCGTGTGGATTTTTGGAGGAAAAGTATTGCCTCTCATCATTGACGTCAACTGGACCGGACGGACAAAAATACACGGCCTTCAACGTTCCTGCGGGAACGTTGGTTTTCGCTCCGTTCACCGGTTTGTTTGAATACAAAGGGGAGGATTATCAATCGACCAGCACTTATACGGTTGGCTATATGGTTCCCGCGGCCGGCCGCAGCACCGCCTTTGAGTTTTTTGCCAATTTCCAGCCGATCGCCAGCAACGGTTCTCTGATTAGAAAAGGCGAACCTGTCGCAATACTGCGGGGCGGGGCTGTTGATCAAATTATAAACTCGGATTTTCTCGTAAAAGATTAATATTGACTACTTACTTAAAAAGTGTTATTTAAGAACTAATAGTTTGCACGTTGGAGGTGACGAAGAGTGAGGACCAAGCGAGAAGTTCCGGTGTTGGTTGCTTTCCTTGCGGTCTTGGTGATAATTGTAGGGCTGTATGCCGCGGACCAGGCGATTAACGCCTCTCAGCTGCATCCAAGCTCCGCTATCACCAGCCTGATAAACTGGATAAGCCAACGCGGAGTGAGCAACGAAGTGTCAATCTCAGGGCCGGCAGATTTCCAGAAGGAAATGTCTCAGGCTATGAAGCTTCTCAAAGAAGAAGCTCCGCAGGCCTGGGAGGCTTACGTGAAACCAACTCTCAGGGAGATCCAGTACACTAGTGTCAACCAAACCCCATTCGATAGCGCTGGCGTTATCAATATGGGCTGGTGGGACACGACGGAGCTGGAAGGCGGAGTTCCGCTAAAATCGCGGAATTTCTTCTTTGCCTATACGTTGGGGCAGTATCAAAACCCCAACGATCCCGGATATGCCGTAGCCAACACGACTATTCCGGCGAAGGTTTACAACGACCCGCGCTGGATTGCGTCGATCATCGCCGGATTCACCGTCGAATCTGCACACGGCGGACCGACGCAAATGGCCGCTTGCGCTCAGCGCAAGGTCTTGCAGGAGATGGGTGTGTATCTGCAATACACATTTCCAGACGCCTGCGGAAAATAGTCCTCAAAACCGGAGGAGCGATCGTATGGTCGCTCCTTTTCTTTTTGTCATCTTGGCTTATCATTTATTAATAAGATGTTTCGAAGAGTTCCTATATTTTTATCTTTATTACTTGCCGCGGCCGGTTTTTTAGGTACTTCCACCGCTTCGGCCCAGTCTTTTACCGTACCTCCAGGCCCTTCGATATCAATTGATGCCAATCCGCTCGCGGTAAACGCGGGCGACAAGACTGTTGTCAGTTGGCAGGCAAAACAAAACCCAAACACTCATAGTCCGCTTGTAGGCTGTAAGGGCCCTGGTTCGGGGGCGCTGTGGACTTGGGCGGCGGAAAATTTGCCGTGGGGATTCTCCAGCGGGGATATCTCAGGGAGCAAAAGTTTTATCGTAAATGGCGACACGCAGTATACGGTAGTCTGTAAGGATCAGAGCGGAGTTGTGTCCAACAATTCAGTTGAGGTGCATACCGTCCTGCCTCTAAACTGCGTTTCCAACTCCGAATGCAACGGCCAGAGAATCAGTGTTACCGCCAAATTAGACATACCAAATCAAACTCCGAGCCATGAAGTATCAACCATGTGGAGCGCGAATAATTATTTAGAGCCTCCAGCCACTGTTTCGGTGAATTTTTACGACACCAGGCCGTTGTGGCAAAAATTGGAATTGTGGGTTCCAGCCGTGCAGCAATGCATCGATTGGTCCCAAAACATAATTTTATGGGGAGGAAATTTCCAAACGACGATAATCCAAGCTCAGCCTGGCGCGCACCACTATCCGGTGAGCTGTTATTTTACCTTTGGCAATCAGGTGATTAGTGATGAAGCGACGGTTAATGTTGTTTCTTCAACACAAACAAGCGCCGTTTACCAATTAACCGTTGAGGCGCGAGATTTAAACAGCGGCGCTTCGTTAAAAGTTCCGGTTTCCACCTCCATAAAAAGCGGACTAACCACTTTGATTGCTACCTCGACCAAGGCCTATAACGGCAGCTTGTCGTTAACTGCTTCGTCGCAGGCTAAACTTGGAACGAGCGTATATAAATTCAGCCACTGGGCGTTCAGTGATTCCCCGGAAACGATTGTAAGCAACGATGCCAGCATAAGCCTGAATTCAGATTTTCCCAAGATAACGGCCGTCGCGTATTACACGGCTTCCAGCACCACTCCGACTTCGGCCACAACTACTTATTATTATTGTTCCAACAACTCCTGTGTTTCCGGCAAGTATGCCAGCGTAACGGAGTGTGAAAACGCCAACAGCGCAACCTGTTACAACAAGGTCAGCGATTGCTCGGCGACTTGCGCCCCAACTCCGCCTATCAAAACTACTCAGGGTAGCGGCAATATAAGTATTACTCTTTCTTCTAGTCAGGTCTGCCTACCTCAAGGAGGAACCAACAATACGACCAACCTAAACTGGAACATCTCCGGCCCCTCGTGCCCTTCGGGCTTCACTCCGACTCCTCTCGGCTCCAATCAGCTTTCTTGTAAATCAAATATTCAAAACGGTCCGACGGGAGCCGGCCAGGGAGAATCCAGCGTCTCCATTACCCAGACAACCAACTTTACTGTTGATTGCTCTTATCCAACCTTTTCGTGCGAGAAACAGTATCCGTGCGAAGTCCAGGAGGTTGTGACCAATCCCGACGGAACAACCTCGACCATCAGTGTCTTAAAGACCTGCGTCGAAAAAACCTCGGTTAGCGGAGGAAGCTCTTCCAAAACCGCCACGGTATATTACGTGCAGGCGCCGAAGATAGACAGCTTCTCCGCCTCTCCCCAAAACATCCTCTTAAACAAAGCGGCCGCATTATCCTGGCAGTTCCAAGTTCCCAACCTCGGCATTTCAACGGCGCAATATTGTTATCCCAACGGAGGAAACGGCGATCTTTCCGGATGGGTCTCCGGCGCGAAATACAATTCGAATCCCGACAACACGAATAGCCTTTATCCGCAGCAAAACACTTCTTACAATTTAACTTGCCGCAATGAAGCAACCGCTTACGCGAACTGTTATAACGAGTCGCTTGCTTCGACGACGGTCAATGTCTATAAGCCTAATTTGCAGGAAGCTAATCCGGCCGCCCTGATAAGCAACGCTTTTGACGGATTGTTAAGGAAGCTCGGCTTGTAGCGGATGGGGGACATCTTATAATTACTCTGCGATGGATAAAAAGAGTTTGGGAAACGGAATATGGTTTTTTGCCGCCGCCTCTTTCTTGAACGACCTGGGACATTTCTTGTTCACCGCCATCTGGCCGGTTTTTGTCACAACTACTTTGGGAGCATCGGTAACTTTCCTTGGGTTTTTGGACGGATTTGGAACGGCGCTTGAGTCGATCTCCCAGGCGGTTTCGGGATTTCTCTCCGACAGGATTCGCAAACGAAAAGTTTTTATTTGGGTCGGCTACCTAATTCCTTCGATAGCCGCTTTGATTTATTCCGGAGCGCGTGCTCCGTGGCAGCTGTTTGCCGGCAAGTTTTTCGATCGCTCCGGGAAAATGCGCGACGCGCCTCGCGATGCGGTCGTGGCCGACGCCACCGAACACGGTAAACGGGCGACTGCTTTCGGTATCCTGCGCGCTTCCGATCGCGCCGGAGCCTTCTTGGGATTGGCGATGTCGGCGATATTAGTTTCCTATCTGACATACCGCCAGCTTTTCTTGTTGGCAGCCATACCGGGGTTTGTCGGGACGGCAATAATCTTGTTTTTCATAAAAGAGAGCCATGACGGAGGAGCGGACGGAAAGATAAAAATATCCTTTAAAGACGCTGGGAGAAACTTTAAAATTTTTACCGTTCTCTCTCTGATTTTCACCCTCGGCGCTTTCTCCGACTCCTTCTACATTTTGTACGCCGAAAAACAAGGCTTTTCTCTTGGCTCGACTTCGCTTCTCTATTTAGTTTATGTTTTTGTTTCGTCCGCCACCGCCGTGCCCTTCGGTCGCCTGGCCGACAAGGTCGGACGGAAATCGGTTATCGGCTTGGCTTACGCCTTACTTGCGATGACCAATATACTTTTCATTATTTCAGGATCGGTGGAGTCGCTGGTCCTGGCTTTCGCCGCCTATGGTCTGCATTATGGAGCTTACAAAGGTAATGTTAAGACGTTCGCTGCCGATCTTTCGCCGAAGAGCTTGCGCGCCAGTTACTTAGGCGGATTTGAGATGCTTGTGGGATTGGTTTCCTTTCCGGCCTCGATTATAGCCGGAGCATTATGGCAGGGGATAAATCCACATACCGCTTTCTACTTTACGGTACTAATGTCGCTTATCGCTTTGGCTTTGATTCCGATGATTGTCGAGTCGAAGAAAGACGTGGAGTGAGCACAAAAATAAAAACTAAAAGCGAAAAACAATAGTGTAATTATTTTGCGTTTTGCGCTTTAAGTTTTGCGCTTCTTTACGATTATTTATTCGTTCTTTTGCGCTTTGCGTTTTAAGCTTTGCGCTTTACTGGACCCTGTTGATAACTCGATTGTTGACGCGGGCGGTGGTGATATAATCAAAATATGAAGAAGGATTACATCTCAATAATCATCGGAGTCGCGGTCGTTGCATTGATCGTAGTCGGAATATTCATCGCTTTCCGTCAGCCTTATTTCGGTTCTCCAACCGGAAGTGGGGGAGTGAATGTTGGTGCCGGCCCTTCTACCGGCCAGAACGTCGCGACCTATACCCCTCCGAAAGTCGGTATCGTCCAGCCGGTGGTGCCGATAACCGAGCAGGCTAATGTAGTCATCGACATTACGGCCGTGGGCTTCAGCCCGGCGGTGGTGACCATCAAGCCGGGACAGTCGGTCATCTGGACGAACCGCGACCGCGCTTCTCACTGGATCGTTCCCGACCCGACCGATCCTTATCCTTCTAACGGCACTTGCGGTTCGGCGCTTAACTCCTGCCAAGCTTTAGCTTTAGGCCAGAGCTTTCGCTTTACTTTCAATAAGGCCGGGACTTGGGGATATTATGACAAGTTAAACCCAAAGTTCGCTGGTGAGATTGTCGTACAGTAACGGAAGCGCAAAACTAAAAGCGCAGAAATAAGTGCAAAAGGAAAAGCTAAAAGCGAAAAATAACGGCTAACCGCCGATCGTTAA
>DAIDMW010000019.1 GCA_027448785.1 Candidatus Colwelliibacteriota bacterium
ATCTTTATCCCTGCTTCGTCGATAATATCGATTACTTTTACAAACGGAGAGATGCAAAGATCTTCCAGTTTCTTGTAAAACTTGCGCGAAGGTTTCTTCTCCCCTATCCAAACGCTTTTCTGAATCATCGAATATCCGATGGAAGTTAAAAGGTTGCGCAGCCACTTCCTCTTCTCTTGCTGTTTTTCGGGGATATCGAAAATAACCAGGTTGAACCCCTTCTTGTCCAAAAATCCGTTAAAATCCCCGATTGCCCTCGATTTTTCCTTTTTCTTTTTAAGAAAATCCAGCTTCTTCAGACCTAAGCCGGTTATCCTCCACTCTGCCCGGCTTTTTCCGGTAGTCTTGCTTTTCTTGAGACAACCGTCCCTTTTCAAACGGTTGAGTAGGCTGTAAGTCGCTTGGCGGTTTGCATAAAAATCGCGACCTATATTAAACATCGAATTGTTATATCGCCTAGCTTCGGCAAACCAGTCTAAAAGCGCTATGATCTTGCTGTCCTCCATTTCAAAAGTCCAACAATATCGGAAATTTAATCGCTTTCCTTTATTGGCTGTTTAGATAATTATACAAATCCAAAAGGGCTTTGATCGAGTCGCCGGCGGAAATGTTGTTCTGCCGGAACGGGCAGTCGGTAACATCCCCGGCCGCCCAGATGCCGAGGACGGACGTCCTTTGGTTTTTGGGATCGGTAACGATATATCCGTACTGGTTTATCTCCACCAGCCCTTTCACGAAGTCGCTGTTCGGGGCGGAGCCTATCTCCACGAAGATGCCGCCGACCGGCAGTTCTTTAATCGAGTTCGAAGTCCTGTCCAAATATTTAACGCTTGTCACGAACTGATCGCCCAGAACCTCCTGCACCTCGGCGTTGAAGATTATCTCAACCTTGTCGGAGGCCTTTATCTTATCCTGGGTCACGGGGTCGCCCTTCAGCTTGTCGGAGCGGACTAAAAGGTAAATCTTGGTCGCGTATGGAATGAGATCGACAACCGCCTCGAGGGCGGAGTTGCCGCCGCCGGCGACAACCATATCTTTGCCGGCGAAAAGCGGCGCGTCGCAGGTGGAGCAGTAAGCCACTCCGCGGCCGTTGAACTTATCCTCCCCCGGCACGCCGAGTTGCTTGTGGTGGCTGCCGGAAACCAGCAAGACGGTCTTCGTCTGGTACTTCTTTCCTTTTTTGGTCGAAATTTCGAAACCGGCGTCTGTTTTTGCGACGGCCGAAACCAGATCATCGTCGACGATCTCGATCTCCTTCTGAGCGCGGAGATGCTCTTCAAGGATCTTCGAAAGATCGAAGCCAGAGATCGATTTCGTGCCTATCCAGTTCTGGATCTCGTCGGAAACTTTGGACTGTCCGCCGAACTCGTCGGTTATCAAAAGAGTCTTAAGCTTTTTGCGGTCGGCATAAACGCCCGCGGCCACGCCGCCGGGTCCTCCCCCGACAATAATGAGGTCGTACATCTCCTATTTCTGGCTCTCCTTTACGGCCTGTTCCAGGTAGTCGCGGTCGAAGCCGACCATAACCGTCCCGTTGACGTCGATTACCGGCACGCCCATCTGGTGGGATTTAGAAACCATCTCGTTCAAACGGGACTGATCCTTGCTGACGTCGTATTCCTCGTACTGCAGGTTGTGCTCCTTGAAGTACTCTTTAGCCATTTTGCAGTAGACGCAGGTTGGAGTTGTGTAGATTTGTATCATAGTAAACTCATATTAATCCCGCGCTAAAAGTGGTGTCAACTAATAAGTAAAATTAGCTGCGGATAGGCCTTTTTACCTTGAAGATTCCGGCTTTAAAAAGAATCCAAACGCTGGTTACGACCACCACGATGCCGGCGACCATTACGCCGAAGGTGGAGTTTATCCCCAAGATATTGATCAGCCAGGGCGAGGCGACGATCCAAAGGCCAGCCAACATATTTAAAATCAGTGCTGAAAAATGGGCTTTCTGCAAATTATTCATTTCCATGGCAATAAGCATGCCAGAAAGGACTCGCCCCCGCAAGACGCCGCTTTTTCCTATTTTCGTGTTCGCAAAAAACTTATCCACTTTTACTAAACAACTTGGCCGATCAGGCAGAGATGATTAGTAAAAGCGGACGATTTAATTTCTAGTCTAAGACAAAAAGCGTTATGCGCTAGACTGCATACCGATTAATAAAGGGTTGCTTGTATCGAATTAAGAAAATCCTGTGTTTGAGAGGAATTGGCGACAGAAGAAGTAGAATCGCTATTTAAATTGAGCAATCCCAACGATTTTGATTTCACTCCGCCCCAAATTTGAATTTGATTCAAGGCAGAACATTGAGAGGTAAAATAACTATTCTCCTTTCCGTCGCAGGGAATTACCTTGGAATATAAAATTTGATTACCCTCGGTCGTGGACGATAAAATCGCCGCATTATCCAATAGCCTTTTCCTAGATCCAGTACTAAAATTGTATTCCCAAATTTGCGTAGTTGTTTGATTCGGTTGATTTCCAGTCTCATACACCACGCTATTGCCGGCATATGGAGTCACGGCACTGCTTAAGATAAAAGGTAGACTGACGGATTTATTTGTCGCGACGTCGTAATAGCTCCAGACAGTCCCTTGATCTCTCATAGTTGCGGAAAACATCACATTATTATTGGCCCAAACAGTCGCATCGCCCCTTTGCCCTGGAGGTTGACTTAATATGCCGGTTTTAATGTCGTATATCGCTGCTTCCTCGTTTCCCGCGTACGACAGATACCTTCCATCTGGAGAATGGCTCACCGACGCTCCCTGGCCAAAAGGCGCAACGAATTCTCCGACCAGCTTAGCTGATTGGTTATTATAAAGATAAAGATCTTCGGACGGCTCTCCGTTTTTGTCCAGCTTAGAACTATTAGAGATGAGAAAGCTAAACTCTGTCGGAGATATAAAGTCTATTCCATCGAGGTAACTATTTGGCCCATCGCTGGTCACGATGGAATTAACAAGTTTTAGCTCGCTGTTATTAACAAAATTAATTTTTTGCGAAAGCAAATCAATAGTGTAAACGTCATTATTGAACGTCACGACGACGGTCGAAGTGGAAATTTGTTGATAATTAACATAACCGGTGGAGGTGTTCGCGCTAAAATTCGTCAACTGTTTAGCGATCCCAGAATCTAAATTGAGGAGGAAAACATTGTTATTGTGCACGTACAGTACCTGCGCCTGCGCTGAATTTTGCGCCGGCGGCAAAACCTGAGACTGCGAATTACTAGGAGAAGTAAAGATACGGTTAGATGTATATCTAACTATCACGGTTACAAGGATCAGTAAAATAAGAATAAGCCCTAAAGCAGCCGCCAAAATCCTCGCGCTTCGGTTAAGCATAATTTGAGTATATGTTTAATGATTTTCAAGGTAAAGCGGATTTTTACTAATTATTTTGTCCCGATCAGGCAGAGATGATTAGTAAAAGTTGATAACAAAGAAACGCAAAATACAAAATACAAAAACTGCTTTTTTGACAGAAAGACGGGATAATTGTAAAAAGCTGGGACTGTACCTGCGCCGACATTATGCCGGCAAGAAATATTAGGAGGGAACGTATTGAGATGCAGCGAGCCTTTTGATGCAGTCGTGGTTATCGGATCGCGTTTTGCCGACCCTAACGGGACAAGCGAACGATTGGATCGACGCGGCGAGGCCAGGCTGGCAAAAGCGATTCGCTTGGTCAAAAGCGGAATGGCCGCTAATCTGGTCCTTACCGGCCAGCTCCCCCACCGCACATGGGAGACTTCCATAACCTTCGCCAAAAAATGCGAGGAGATCGCCTGGAAAGCTGGAGTACCGCCAAAGCGGATACTTCTGGCTCCGAAAGGATTCAATCTCGACACCAAGGGCGATGTGCAGCAAGCTCTCCACCTCGCCAAAAAGCGCGGATGGGAAAAACTTCTCTTCGTAACCGAAGAGCCGCACGCGCTGCGGGTCGGATACTTCTTTAAGAAGCTCAACCCCAGAATCATCGCGAAATTCGAGAGGTGCGGAATATACGCGCCGCCGTGGTACTGGGCCAAGGAGCTGATCGGCTACGCACTGCTAAAGAGATTCGGGGAAGACTCCCGAATCTATCGTTTCAGCGACCGGGTATACGAGAAGTTCCAGGCCTGAGTCGCGATACCCCCCAACAAAACGTTTGTTCATCTTTCCGCCCCAGCCGGCAACGGCCCGGGCGGTTTTTTAAACAAAATTAACTTTTCGGACCGGGTATCTTATATGCCGCTTGAGAAGCCTAAAGTTCGTCCTGAATCTGCTCCCACGTAACGCCGCTATACCTCTCTATTTCTTTCAATACATAAGAAAGCGTCGGCTTAGGCAATTTAGCGGGAATCGTCACTGATTTTTGGGTGGCCGGCCAAGTCACCTTATAATGGCTGCCGTTGCCGCCGCTTTCGTCTATTAAAAATCCCAGGCGTTTCAGCGCCTTAACAAACTTATTTCTTTTTATTTCGCCCGGCAGCTCGCTATGCGAGGGCATATGCGTCCTTACGTTCGCCTACGCGTCGAAGGTCGGCTTCTTTCTGATATGCCGAAGGAACGCCGAAAGCCGTAAGGATCGCGTCCCTTGTATCATTATCCAGTTCCTCCTGGTTCCGACCGTGCGCAATAATAGTGCCGTACTTGAAATCCGTGCTAACGGCTACGATGAGGCCATCTTCTTTATGCTGCTCAAAATTAATCTCTTTAAAGCGCCTGAAATACGTGCTGAGCTCGAGAAGCTCGGCCGGCACGACGGCTTTACCGAGCAGAAGCCTTGCCACCTGATCTTTTGTGACTTTTAGGAGATTCATAGCATCTATATTTTTATCCTTCGCCTGGTAGAAGTCAAATAATGCCCCCGGGCTTGGGTGGCAACGGCTCGGGCGGTTTTTTTTTGAATAAAAAAATCCCGCTCTTGCGAACGGGATTTTCTCAAGACTACCGCCTCGTGAAAGTACGGCGCCTCTTCTGGTGACAATCACGGCAGAGAAGCTGGTCCAGTCTGGACGGGTCGGGTTCGAAGGGAAGCGACGTTATCGCCGTTCCGCACTCTGCACACTTCCAGTCACCCTGGTACATCCTGCGCTCTCCGCGGTCACCGAAGCGCGAGGATTTTGGCGGCTGCTTTAGGGCTTATTCTTATTTTACTGATCCTTGTAACCGTGATAGTTAGATATACATCTAACCGTATCTTTACTTCTCCTAGTAATTCGCAGTCTCAGGTTTTGCCGCCGGCGCAAAATTCAGCGCAGGCGCAGGTACTGTACGTGCACAATAACAATGTTTTCCTCCTCAATTTAGATTCTGGGATCGCTAAACAGTTGACGAATTTTAGCGCGAACACCTCCACCGGTTATGTTAATTATCAACAAATTTCCACTTCGACCGTCGTCGTGACGTTCAATAATGACGTTTACACTATTGATTTGCTTTCGCAAAAAATTAATTTTGTTAATAACAGCGAGCTAAAACTTGTTAATTCCATCGTGACCAGCGATGGGCCAAATAGTTACCTCGATGGAATAGACTTTATATCTCCGACAGAGTTTAGCTTTCTCATCTCTAATAGTTCCAAATTTGAATTTGATTCAAGGCAGAACATTGAGAGGTAAAATAACTATTCTCCAAT
>DAIDMW010000020.1 GCA_027448785.1 Candidatus Colwelliibacteriota bacterium
AGGAGATACACATCCCCGTTCCCCCCAGAGCCGCGGAAAATCCCAGATTATGCTTGGCGTAATAAAAGAAGCGGTTGGAAACCCAGACTGACATAGCGTATATTGCCGTAACCCAAGTGTCGTTCGGATTTTTGACATCCATCCTGCCCTGCAATATTTTTTTGCCGCTCAGGAGTTCGGTATTCATCACTTTCAAGAAATCCGGCCGCACAAGATTGTCAGCGTCGATAATCACCGCGGCGTCGTAATTTCGTATTTTGAACCCTTCCGCAAATCCGTATTCCAACGCGTGTCCCTTCCCTTTTAATTCCGTATTACTTCTCTCCAACACCAACGCTCCACGGTTTCTCGCCACCATGGGTGTGCCGTCGGAACAGTTGTCTGCAATCACGTACGTGTCGAATAGTTCTTTTGGATAATCCATCCTCCGACAAGAATCGACAAGCGGTCCGATGACTTTCTCTTCGTTATGAGCCGGAATGAAGATGGCGAAAGTCGATTTCGGCGCCGCCAGAATTCTCTTCTTAACCTTCTTTAATCCGCCGAGAGGGATGATAATCGCGTAGAGCGTAAAAAATACCAGCAGCCACTCGATGACGTCTATGATCGGATATACGAAATCATTCATCATTGGTTTTTGAAAGCCATCACGCCGTTTTTACCCGACAAGGGAACGAAGACGGAATTGCCGGCCGAAGCCAGCGCCGCCTCCGCGTTCCAAATCTGTCCGCCGGTGGAATTTTGCCAGACGATTGCTCCGCTATTGGCGTTCAAAGCGAACAGCGTTCCGTTGGCGCCGATCGCAAAAATCAAATTATTAGCCACTGTCGGAGCCGCCACTAAAGCGGCGGGAATGTTAGTCGACCAGATTACTCTGCCGGAGTCGGCCTCCAGCTTGATCACGCGGCCTACGGCCGGGGCTTGGTACTTCTGCGGCCATGATGAAGCAAGCGCAGGAATATCCATCGTCTCCGTGAAAATCGCGTTGCCGCTTGCCGCAGCTGTGGACATAATGAGAGTTGTCGCTCCGAAAGCGCCCAAATCTTTTTTCCAAAGCAATCCTCCTGTCTTCGCGTCAAAAAGGTAATACGAACCGTCTTTGTCTCCGGCGCCAACAGCTATGCTCCCCTTCGGCAAAACCAAAGCGTTCGGCGCAGCAATAAAGTCGTAGTCATTGGCGTCCGCGGAGTGAACCTGTTTCGCCCAGAGGATATGCCCGTCTTTTAAGGAAAGGGCCACCAGGCTGTCAGAATAGTAATCGCTTCCTGAAGGAACCGGGCCGCGGTTGGCGGCGTCCCCGTTCGTCGGATACGGCGTCGGGTTGCCGGTAGAAACCACCAGTTCGTCAAGTTGGGGAATTATCGCCGGCGAACCGAAGGCCGCGCTTCCTCCTCCGGCGTACTGGACCAAGTCCTCGCGCCAAAGGACGTATCCCGTTTTTTCATCCACCGCAACCACTCCCCCTCTCTCGTATTTGTTATCATCAGTTCCTCCAAGGCTTTGATATATAACCCCATTCCAGGCTTTAGGCGAGGCGCGCAGAGCGTCGGGCAGCGAACCGAACAGAACTCCGGTTCTCCAGATTTCCCCTCCGGTTTTCGGGTTCAGAGCGTAAATCCTGCCGCCCGAAGTGGAGATAAAAATTCTGCCTTGGTCGTACAAAGGGCCCGAATTGATCGGCGATCCGTCCAAGCTCCTCTTCCAAATCAGCGCTCCGGATTTTTCCGATACAGCGTAAACGCTGCCGGCATTGGTTGTAAAATAAACGACACCTTTAGCGATAACCGGGTTTCCCGAAACCTCTCCATCAGCCGGCGCGAACCATTCCTGTTTCATTTGATTAATGTTGGAGACGGCTATCGAGGAGGACGATAGTGTGAAGGAGTTCCAGATATCGCCGCCATAGGTCGGCCAATTTTTGCCGGCGGCGTTTACTTCGGACGGAGACGGGGCAATATTTCCGCTTCCTATGTTGTTAAAGTATAAATACAAAGCAGCGGCCGCAGCGGCGGTCGCAACCGACAATCCCACAACGGAGGCTTTTTTCCAAGAAAAAACTTTTAGCATTTCTTACGGAACCACCCCAATTATTACCTTTAAACCACGGTTTTAGCAACTTGCTTTTTTTCTATAAACAAAAAGCGCCGAGGAGGCGCTTTTTGTTTTTTTCCGGATCTTATTTGGCCGGAGTCGAGGTCTGCGGAGACTGATAATTTTGGCCGCCGTTCTGCCAGCCATACATCATCCCCGGGCCGTAGCCGTAATAGCCGCGGCTTCCGCCCCACATCATCCGTCCGTAAGGCATTCCGTAACCAGAGTAGCCCGATTCGAAGTATCCCTTGATCTCGCCGAGTTTAACTCCCAGCCAGAAAGTGATTATCAAAACGACGGCTACGATTGCCAGGCGGAGAAGCCAGTGACCCTTCATCCAGTGATGGTATCCGCCGCAAGCGTAGCAGCGGCCGTAGCACATCTCGCATTTGCAGCCTTCGGGGTGCCCGTTTTTGTTGTTCTCTTCCATTTTTTATCTAAAAAATTTTTCGACCTTGATGGATAAAGCTTCCATTCAATTAATGATAATCTGTTAAGCGCAAAACTTAAAGCTAAAAGCGAAAAAAAATGACTTAGTTCTTTTGCGTTTTACGCTTTCCGCTTTGCGCTTTTTTTTACCGCCCCGGCCACCGCTTTCACGACCCGCTTGTCGAAAACCGAGGGAATTATTTGAGAGGCGGTCGGTTTAGCCACTAATGCAGCCAGCCTTTCCGCCGCCCGGATCTTAATTTCCGGAGTTATCCGCCGCACCCTATTCTCCAAAGCGCCTTTAAAGATGCCGGGAAAGGCCAGAACATTATTGATTTGGTTTTCAAAATCCGAACGGCCGGTGGCGACCACCTTCGCCCCCGCCGCCTTCGCCACTATCGGCAGTATCTCCGGATCGGGGTTGGCCATCGCGAAGACAATCGGATCTTTCGCCATACGCCTTATGTGAACGGCGGAGAGCAATCCCCCTTTCGAAACCCCTATAACCGCATCCGCTCCTTCCAAAGCCGCCAGCAAATCCCCGCTTCTTCCGTTTTTGTTGGTCAGCCTCGCCAGCTCTTTTTTCCGCTCGTCCAAATCTTCCCGGGTTGAATCGATTATCCCGCGGCTGTCGGCGACGATAATGTCTCCGATGCCGTAGAGGACCAAAAGCTTGGCGATTGCCGTTCCGGCCGCACCGGCTCCTATGACGGCCACCGTGCTTTTCTTAATGTCTTTCTTGACCGCCTTGAAAGCATTGATCAGCCCGGCCAGCACGACCACGGCAGTTCCGTGCTGGTCGTCGTGCATCACCGGGATATCAAGTTCATTCATCAGCCTTTCTTCAACTTCGAAACATTTCGGAGCGGCGATGTCCTCCAGGTTTATTCCGCCGAAGCCGGGCGCGATAGCCTTTACCGCGGCAATGATCTCGTCGGCGGTATTCGCGTTTAACACTATCGGAAAAGCATCGACTCCTCCGAACTCCTTGAAGAGCAGCGCTTTGCCTTCCATAACCGGCAGAGCCCCTTCCGGACCGATATTGCCCAACCCGAGCACCGCCGATCCGTCGGAAACCACAGCCACCGTCCGCCCGGCCAGAGTGTAGTCGCGCACGGCATTTTTATGGGCCGCTACATATGAAGAGACCGCCGCCACACCCGGCGTGTAGTACAGACTTAAGTCTTTTTTATTGCGCAGCGGAGCTCTGCCGGCTATTTCAATCTTTCCCTGGTGCTTTTTATGCGCGGCAAGTGCCGCTTTTTTGATGTTTGATTTAGTCATAAAATTTTTTTTCTTTACAAGAATAATAGAAGCGCAAAGCTTAAAGCGCAAAAGCTAAAGTAGGGATTAGGGACTGGGGATTAGGGTTTAGTCCGCCATCCATCATTTACAGTCGCTAACCCCTAACCCCTAACCCCTAGCCCCTAGTAAGTGTTTTTCGCTTTTAGTTTTTCGCTTTGCGCTTTTTTATTCGTACCTCAGAGCCTCGATCGGACTGAGCTGCGCCGCCTTCTTGGCCGGATAGTAACCGAAGATTAAGCCGATAGCCGCCGAAACGCCGAAAGAAAGAGCGACCGAAAAGGCCGAAACCTGGGTGTTGACGCTAGCAAACTTCGAGAGAAGCGCGGAGATAGCGGCACCGAAGAGTATTCCGAGTATTCCGCCTATAACCGTCAGCAGCGCCGCTTCGATCAAAAACTGCATCGTTATGTCGCGGCTCTTGGCGCCGATGGCTTTCCTCAGACCGATCTCACGAGTCCTCTCGGTTACAGTGGTAAGCATCATATTCATGATGCCTATCCCCCCGACTAAAAGCGAGATGCCTGCGATAGAGGCTAGGAAGATGGTGAAGGTCGTCGTAATGGAAGAAACCGTGGCGATGATGTCCGCTTCGTTGGTCACGGTGAAGTCGGCGTTCTGAGGATTGGAGATGTTATGGCGCTGAAGAAGTAGATCGGTCACCTCTTGCTGAATGAGCGGAATCGACTGCTGATTCGGCGCCTGGATCGTTATTGAGCTGACGTTATTCCCTCCTGAAAGATAATGCTGGGCCACGGTGACCGGTATTACGATCATGTCGTCTTGGTTGACGAAGCCGCTCGAGCCCTTGGGGTAAGTCACTCCGACCACGGTGAAAATCACATTATTGATCTTTACCGTCTGCCCGACCGGATCGACCCCCTGCCCGAAAAGATTGTCGCTGGTCGTCGGACCCAGTACCGCTACCGGATCTATGGCGGTAACTTGGCTGTTGGTTATGAATGAACCGTAAAGCATATTGAGGCTGCGGATATTGGCGTAATCGGGCGTAGTGCCGATAACCTGGACGTTCTCGTTATTCCCGCCGGCCACCGCCTGGTAAGAGCGGGAAATCTGCGGAGCGACGTACTGGGCGCCGGTAATCTGGCTCTGTACGGCGTTCGCGTCGTCTAAAGTCAAGGTCGTAGCCGAACCCGCACTTTGCCGCACCAGTCCGCTCTGTTGCGCTCCGGGAGTCACCATTATCAGATTGGAACCGATGGATGCGATATTGGACTGGATGGAATTAGAAACGCCCTGTCCGATGGATAAGGTCGCCACCACCGACCCGATGCCGATGATTATTCCCAGGATGGTTAATCCGGAACGGACCTTGTTCGAGAATAAGGCAAAAAATGTTTCTTCGAATAAATCGGATAAATTCATTGCAGTTTTTTAACCAGGCGGTTCTCGTTCTTCTTGTCTTCCAGTATCACTCCGTCGCGGATGTGGATAATCCGCTCGGCATGCTCGGCCACGTACTGTTCGTGGGTTATCAAGACAATCGTCTTGCCGGATTCGT
>DAIDMW010000021.1 GCA_027448785.1 Candidatus Colwelliibacteriota bacterium
GGCGATGAAAGCCAGTTTTTGCGCCCGATCTTTCGGCAAAGTAAAATCGCCAGCTAATTGCGAAGCCGCAATCACTTCTCCTTTCTGCAAACTGAAAAGCGCCTCCTTGAAACTGCTGGATTCGGGATAGAACTTCACTCCTATTCTGAGTTCTTTTTCAGTCGGCGAAGAAGCGACGGTAAAGTAGCGTCGGTTGCCGCGATTATCGGGCTTCTGATGTCTTAATGTCCATTCAAGATACTGGCCCGGACGAAATCCGATCTTTTCCGACGGTTCGAACACGAACTCGTAAGTGTCCGGTGAGAGTTTTATCTTCTCTTTCAGTTTCAGCATCAGCCGGCGCTTCGGGCTGACAACGTATGAAAAAATATTACCCAAAACCAAGGCCAGCTCCGGCGTGGAATAGACGCCCATGAAGCTCAACGACGGGTTGAATAAGAAGCCGACCAGCCCGCCGTAGGTCAGCTGCAAATTTTTTGTCGGCGGAGTGGTTAGCGGCTCGGTAAGCATCACGAAGGCGAAGAAGAAAAGCGGAGAGTAGAGAAGGGTCTGCGAGAGCGCGGTGAAGACTGGGGCGCCGGAAATAAGCGACCCGATCGCGACCGAGGCGACAGCCATCGTCAGGAATCCAAAAACAAGATCGAATCGCGAAATCTTTCTTACGATCAGCGCTCCTCCGATAAGCACGAAAGGCAGCATCGCGGCCGTGCCTACCCACCAGCTAGCCGCCTGTCCCAAGAAAATGGCCGTCAGAACAACCGCGATAGCCGCAGGATTGAAAATGTGCTTTTTATTTATCGCCAGAATATACTTCGAAGCCATCGCCAGTATTCCTGCCCAAAAAGTAAAAAGAAGATAAGGGATGTTAATCAGCGTCTGAATCGGAGTAATGATGAGCGCCAGGATTAGCGCGGTGATATAAACCGACTCGATGTTCGCCGGGACCTCGTAAATCTTGGCAAAGACGTAGTTGGTTATCCAGCAAACCGCCAACAGAATGAAAACGGTGGAGAGAATACGCAACGGGCCGTAAGGCAAGATTCCTAGAAAACCGAAAACGCAGGCGATCAAAAGCAGGCCTGCCAGGTAATACAGCACCAGCCGATACATCGTTATTCCGTTCAAAAAGGAATCAATAAACTTCATCTGTTAAAACTAATTTTTCGCCTGGTTCAGAGCCGAAGCCAGGGAGGACTGGAAGCCTTCGCTCGTCAAGGTTGCGCCGGAAATGATATTGACGTTGGCGCTCTGAGCCTGTATCGCCTCGGACTTCAGGTAAGGCATCGCCTGCTGGTTAATGAAGACCGAGACGCTATGCGTGTTCGGATACTGCAGAAAATGGACCGCGGACAGCTTGCCTCCGCTTATAACCGCGCTTACCTGGACGTTTCCGAAGAAAACGTTGACCGAACTTCCGGCATAGGTGCCATCCTTAAACTGCGCGCCGGTAGCCGCCTGTTGCTGGGTCTGCGTCTGTTGAGCTTGGGCGCCGGTCGCTGAAGTTTGGCCGGGAGCCGGCTGAGCGGAAGCAAGGCTCTGCCCGCCGCGGCCGCCGTGAAAAACCGAAACCAAGGCATGCCGGTAGTTCAATAAAACCGCATAAAGCAGGAACGCTCCGATGGTGAGCGCCGCCAGCGTATACTTTTTCATGCGGAAACTATAGCAAACCTATTATTAAAAAATTATTAACAAACAATATAACGACTTATGATGTCGTTATTCAGGCGAGAGGAAGGTAGACAGTAAAAACGCTTCCCTCTCCGATGCGGCTTTCCGCCTTGATCTGTCCACCGTGCGCCTGGACGATCTCCTTGGCTATCGCCAGCCCCAGACCGCTCCCGCCTTCCTGCCCGGCGCGGCGGTAGAAGCGATCGAAAATATGCGGAAGATCCTTCTCAGATATGCCTACACCCGTGTCGGAAACGCTTAAGGCCGCCTGCTTTCCGTGCCTGGATAATTTTATTTCAACCAGCCCGCTGCGGCGGTTGTAATCGACGGCGTTCTTCGCCAAATTCGACAAGAGTCGCAGTAAGTCGTTAGTGTTGCCATTAACAAACACCTC
>DAIDMW010000022.1 GCA_027448785.1 Candidatus Colwelliibacteriota bacterium
CGCTCCGAAGGAGAAGCGGTTTTCCAGATCGAGGTGGAGAAGATAGTTCCCAACCCGCACCAGCCGAGGAGGGAGTTTAACGAGGAGGCGCTGCGCGATCTCGCCAACTCCATTCGCGAATTCGGCGTCCTGCAGCCGCTAGTGGTTTCCAAAGTTGAAGAAGAGGGCGAGACGGGCACGACCGTCAGGTATGAGCTCATCGCCGGCGAACGCCGACTACTGGCCTCGAAGATGGTTGGATTGCGCACCGTGCCGGCCATCATCCGCCGCATCGGCATCCCCAGGGAAAAGCTCGAGCTGGCGATTATCGAAAACATCCAGAGAGAGGATTTGAACCCGGTCGAGGAGGCGCGCGCCTACGCCAGGCTGCAGGACGAGTTCAACCTTACCCAAAGAGAGATCGCCGGTAGGTTGGGAAAAAGCCGCGAGGTCGTCGCCAATGCCCTACGCCTTCTCAACCTTCCGACCGAGGCCCAGGAGGCGCTGTCCGCCGGAAGGCTGAACGAGAGCCAGGCCAGGCTGCTTTTGGCCATCGACAATATTGCCGGACAGAAGCAGATGCTCGACGATATCCTAAACAGCAACTTAAGCGTCCGCGAGATTCGCCGCCGCCTCAACCGCGCGCCGGCGGAACCGTCGTCTAGCCGTCCGACCTTCCGCGATGATCCGGAGATCGTTTCGGCGAAAGAGAGGTTGGAGGAGATCCTGGGAACGAAGGTGGACTTGAAGAAGGAAGGGATCTCCGGAAAGATAACTATCAATTTTTACTCAGACGAGGAGTTCGAGTCGATATTAAACAAGATTTTGCGCCGCGAGGGCCAAAGCGGCTTCGGTCCAGTCGACTTAAATTAGCCGCCAGTCGATCTCCTTTACCCCACCCAGTTCTTTCAGCTTAATAATAAGCTTGGATATTTTTGCCCGCTCGCCGGTCTCGCACTTCACTTTTATTATCTGCAGTTTGCCGCGCCCGAAGGGCGAGGAGCTGGAAGAGTTGATGTTGATATGCGAGCGGGAGATGGTGGCAACCACATCCTTCAAAAGACCGATGCGGTCCTCGGCGATGATTTTTACCTCAATGAAGCGCTGAACCGGCGCGTTGAGCAGACTCCCCTTGCTTTTCGAGGCGACGCGGATGTGCGACTTAGCCTTGGAAGTAATAACGAATTCCAGCCAGGCAGGCGAAGGCTTCTTGTTCTTCTGTGTGATTATCTCCACGATGTCCTGCGAGCGCAGCTTGTAATCCAAGGGGACCATCTTCCCGTTCACCCGCGCGCCCACGCACTGGTCGCCGATGTCAGTATGGATTTGGTAGGCGAAATCAACCGGCGTCGCTCCGTCGGGTAGGTCGACCACCTCGCCGGCCGGAGTCATGGCAAAAATGCGGTCGCGGAAGAAGTCTATTTTTAGGGCGTTC
>DAIDMW010000023.1 GCA_027448785.1 Candidatus Colwelliibacteriota bacterium
GTGTCTAAGTTTCCCGAGTCGTCTTCGGCGCGGACGGTGACGGTGGCCGGTGCATTGACTAGACTAGATGCAACAGTCGAGATGCTAAGTTTAGTGGCAATAATCGGCGCAGCGCTGACTGTTACGCCTTGCGAAGCGTCGCCAACTCCTAGAATTCCGTCTGGAGCGGACGAGTTGTCGGAGGCGGTAACAGTCCAGGAACCCGGATTCTCTTCGTAATACCAAAATTCAGCTGAGGGCGCGCCATTGTTAATGACCGCGAAAGTTATTACGCTACCTCCCGAAGCGGAGTCGTAAAATTTGTGCCCGGAGGAAGGAGAAGAGCTATAAAGATAAACCAAGTTGATTCCCGAGGTCGCCTCATTGCCGAAAGAGTCTTCGCGGGAAACCGTATAGCCTAATCTGGTTCCCGCCGACATACTGCCAGGGTTATTTAAAACGAACTTATTGATCGGC
The DNA here is from genome assembly GCA_027448785.1 of Candidatus Colwelliibacteriota bacterium. Lineage (GTDB taxonomy): Bacteria > Patescibacteriota > Minisyncoccia > UBA6257 > Colwellbacteraceae > JACWAO01. The sequence goes on from DAIDMW010000023.1 coordinate 457, forward strand.
CCCGGAACAACCTGGATGGAAGCCGAAGCATCGGCGATACCCACAGCGCCGTCTGGAGCGGACGAATTATCGGAGGCGGTGATTATTACAACTGGCGTCGCCAGCTCGTCGTAGTACCAAAAATTAGAGGAAGACGTCCCATTCAGAATGTCGATCTCGGTGATCGCGCTTCCGCCCGTGGCGGAGTCGTAGAAGCGCTTATTAGCGCTGACCGAGGAAGAGTAGAGATACACCGGGGTCAATCCAGAGGTTACCAAATTTCCGTATTGGTCTTTGCGCACTACGGAAAAAGCTAGCCTAGTGCCGGCGGCCATCTCGCCGGCGTCAATCAATGAAAACTGCTTAACCGCTCCCGGAGCAAATGTCAAAATCTGACTGGACGAAACATTTAACCCGGTGCTTCCACTGTCGGTCAACGTCAAGTTCACATCCTCAGCTTTTATGTCAGAAACGTCGGTAGTCCCCACCCCGTTCGTAATCGTCACCACGCCTCCGCCGGTAGCCGAGCCAGAGACGTTTAAGGTGACACTCCCGTT
>DAIDMW010000024.1 GCA_027448785.1 Candidatus Colwelliibacteriota bacterium
TTTTAGGCATCTTTTTAAAAAATTTTTACGACCTTTGATGCGTAAAAAAATTATAACCCATAAACCCTCGGACAAGAAGCAAGTTTCGATTATGAAATCCAGCTGAGCGCCGACCTTCACAGGCGGGCAAAAATCGGTTAAAATGCCCGAAAATGATCACCAGACTGGGAGTTGTGAGAAAGAACTGGGCTTGGATCGTCGCCATCGTGGTGGCGGCTCTTATTTTGGTTTTCTTGATAAGGCTTTTGAATACTTCCGGCCAGCCGCATGTTCCGCCCGAGTTTTTGAAGGCCAGGGCGGCAGGCGGAGACGCCTCGCAGGTCATCGTCGGCATTTCCGACAACTCTATTAAGAATTTGCAGGAGATTCAGGCCGATGAGACAAGCGGAAACTACACCGCCGGACTAAACCTGGTTTTGGAGGAAATAAACCAGAACAACCAAGCGCGGGCCAGCGCAGTGCAGTTGTCCGACCAGCTGAACGTTATGGCTTCGAATCTTTCGCAGGTCCAGCCGGAATCCGCGGCCAGGATCGGCTTGCAGGCCATCATCATCGAGTCGCAAATCGTCGAAGGTCTGATCAGCTACAACAACTATACTTATCAACTTTTAGACTTATTGCACAACCGGCTGCAGAACGGAGCCTCTTCCGCGCCAGCCGCGAAGATAAACAGCGTCATTTCGCAGATGAACGATCAGGCGAAATCCATC
>DAIDMW010000025.1 GCA_027448785.1 Candidatus Colwelliibacteriota bacterium
GCAAAGCTTAAAGCGCAAAATTTAAAAGAACGGAAGAATAAGTGCAAAGTTTAAAGTGCAAAAGGCAAAAGAATCGCCGGCTAACCACTAACCACTAGTCGCTATCTTTCGCTTTTAGTTTTTCGCTTTGAGCGCTTTAAAATGTCGATACTAATGCGTAATCATTAAATTCTAACTTTTGTGACGATCGTCACGGGACTTAGAATTTATTGCGCTCAAGCTAGTTTAAAAAAAAGGGGGGGTGATAAACAGGACACCCTCTTTTAATTTTAAATCGCTATTAATGCTTTGGGTTCAATGTTCGGTATTGGTATTTAATATTTCAGATTTAGGGAATAGAAAAGTTGAAAGCTAAAAACGCACATAACAGCGCAGTTTGCAAGAATCGCTATTTTGAATTTTGCGCTTTTCGCTTTGCGCTCGCCTTGTCGCTGTTTTTCGCTTTACGCTTTTAATTTTGCGCTTTTTTTATTCTGGCTTTTTGATTAGAAGCGAGGCGATAAATATGAGGCCGGCGGCGCAGATAATGACTGGCCCCGGCTCAACGCCGATTTTTTCCGAAAGCGCCAACCCGGAAGCGACGCTAATAAGAGAGACCACAGCGCTTATAGAAAACATCGAGCTCAGGCTGCGGGCTAGGTTTTTAGCGGTTACCGCCGGTATGATGATGAGCGTTC
>DAIDMW010000026.1 GCA_027448785.1 Candidatus Colwelliibacteriota bacterium
CTTAACACGCTCTTGGGCATCTAATGCGTGTTTCTAGGCCTGATAACAGGCGCAGGCCGCGGGAGGGCAATTTCGGCAGCATTCCTTCCGCGGCCTTTTATTTTTATCTACAATACCTCGTCGTTTGCAACAAGGACATACATTATCGCCGCTTCGGTAAGGTAAGTTTATTAGCTCAAAATTAAAAGCGTAAAAGGCAAAAGAATTGACGACTGGCGGCCTATCGTTGTTTTTCGCTTTTAGCTTTTAGTTTTGTACTTTAGGTTATACACAGTTACTAATCATCTCGGCCTGATCGGCCAGGTTGATTAGTAATTGTGGATAAGCAGTTTTTCCGCTAGAATATGGAAAGCGGGCTATTGGGGCCAGTTAGTTAAAAAGGATAAATTATGCCTTCAAGGCTATGGTTTATAGTCTTTCTATATTAAAAGGCTCGCCCATCACTTAGGCACAACCTCCTCCATCGGTTAAACTAATTATTAGATATTAGTCGGGCCAGTAGTTCAGTGGCAGAACGCCTCATTTGCAATGAGGAGGTCACCGGTTCAAATCCGGTCGGGTCCACAAATAAATTCGCCACAAGGCGAATTTTTTGTACTGGACTCAAACTCCAATTTCTTTTGAC
>DAIDMW010000027.1 GCA_027448785.1 Candidatus Colwelliibacteriota bacterium
TATGTCGAGCTGCAGAACGGGAAGATATCCTCTGTTTATGCAGCCACACCTTCAATATTTGGATTCAAAGCCATAGGTGAATCCCTCGTTGGAAACATTTTCACCGATTTTCCATTCGCAGTCGAATCTTTCGGAGCATATTTCGCAGATGCAGCAAGGTAAATTCGAAATCCTAAGTTCTAAACTCTAAACAAATACGAATGGTCAAGATTCAATTTCAACAAACCGTGAAAGGAAGATAGATAGTGATTTTCGTAGGCCTGAGTTTTGCAGTTTTGAGTTTGTTTAGGATTTCGGATTTAGTGTTTAGAATTTCTTCCATAATGAGTTGCAGGCCGCTTCATAATCGAGTGACATCATGAAGTCGCCGAAGTGGTGGCCCATTTGGGGATTAACAAGAAGACTTACCGAACGGACAGGTTATTCGAAGGACCTGGACGTCCCATCGGCATCCCGTATTTTCAGAAAATCCCTTCACGTCTATCCGATCGATGTCGGCAATGCAAATGATCTGAACTTCGACATCAGGGCTCTCCAGGCACCGCAGTACAACATTCATAGATTCTGAATATTCTTCGCCGACGTACCGCGGCACGCCGATGTTCTCCTGGTTCTCGGCAGACCA
>DAIDMW010000028.1 GCA_027448785.1 Candidatus Colwelliibacteriota bacterium
GTTCGCGATGACAGTTGGCGCATACCAATATGCATTTATCCAATTCAGCTTTAACTTTTTCCCAGGATCGCGTATATCCTTTGTCGCCTATACCAAACTTTTTGCCATATAGGTGATGAAGATCTAAAGCGCCGGGATATTTGTTATAGCCGCATATTTGGCATCGCCCTCCTTTATACTCGATTGCCAATGATTTAATCTTGCGCCTTCTTTTGGAAACCGCTTTGATTAATTCTTCTCGTCGGTCGGCATATTTCCTCTTTTCAGCCATTGTAGTAATTAATAGCTTGGATGAGGGGTGCTCACAGGGAGCCGCTCTACCATTGAGCTACACCGGAATAAAAAGTTTTTAACGAACAGTATTCAGGCTTTTGGAACAGCTTTGCTGTTGGCAAGAAGTTAGCCTGGACACCGGTGAAAGTATAATGCCGGTCCCGGTTTTCGTCTAGCCCCAAGTGGCGTGCTATAATAGCTTTATGAACGGGGGACCGGAGCTAACCTCCCTAGTGCGGGAGAGAATAAAAGAAGGCTGGCCCGAGAAGAAGATAAGGCGCTGGCTTACCGAAGAACACCAGCTTTACACAAAGGAGCAAATAGATAGGGTGTTCAAGAT
>DAIDMW010000029.1 GCA_027448785.1 Candidatus Colwelliibacteriota bacterium
CGTCGTCGGAGTAGGCGTACTTCATGACCTTGCCGGACTGGATCTTATAGAGCGGCGGCTGGGCGATGTAAATGTAACCGCCATCCACGACCGGGCGGAAATATCGGTAGAACAGCGTAAGGAGCAGCGTCCTGATATGCGCGCCGTCCACATCGGCATCCGTCATGATGACGACTTTGTGATAACGCAGCTTCTCCATGGAAAATTCCTCGCCGATCGCCGTGCCGATGGCGACAACCAGAGCCCGGACCTCGGTGTTCGCAAGCATGCGGTCAAGCCGGGCCCGCTCCACGTTCAGGATCTTTCCGCGCAGCGGAAGGATCGCCTGCGTCTGGCGGTTCCGCCCCTGCTTTGCGGTGCCGCCTGCGGAATCTCCCTCAACGATGAAAAGCTCCGACTCGGAGGCGTCTTTCGAAATGCAGTCCGCGAGCTTGCCGGGGAGCGTCAGGCCCTCGAATGCGCCCTTGCGCAGTACGGTCTCGCGGGCCGCCTTCGCAGCGAGACGCGCCTTTGCGGTCAGGATGACCTTCGCAATGATCGCTTTGGCCTCCTGAGGATGTTTTTCCAAAAATTCCTTGAGCGCTTCGGCGACCACGGCTTCGGTCGCG
>DAIDMW010000030.1 GCA_027448785.1 Candidatus Colwelliibacteriota bacterium
GAAACTTTGACTGGATCGGGGCCTCGTAGAAGACAGCTTTCGCAGACACCCGCATTCGGATCTTCTGGTGTAGGCCGCCGGTAGAAGTCGAAGGAGATTGACGGAACGTACGTGCGGTGGCACTGACTACAGGTTACCTCTTTCTTGGACATGCTCTACCCTCCTTTAGAAAGAACAGTGCCCGTGCTGTTCTTTCTGTGATTTTGCACGGAACAACGTTCTTTTACAACGTTTTTAATATCATGTCAAACAATTGAAGCATCGAAGCAAAACACTGACCCATCTAGGTCTGTCCGATACTTTTCCTAACTGCTCCGATTAATTGACGACGTTAGAACTTGTTCTAAACCCATTTGATGGGCATCCTTTGTATAAATCGGCGATTTGTGATAGTCTCTCGGTAAATTTGATCCTCTAGGAGGCTGCGAGATAAGTAGAGTAGAGGCTATCTTGATCGAGAGGAGTTCCCATCAGGCGGAGATCGATAGATTACAGAAGGAACTTGCCAAGATACAGACCGACTGCGGGCATGAGTCGAGTCACTTGGTTCCGAAACGGCCATATGAACCAAATCTTGCGTTGGGTTGCAACGATGTCTATT
>DAIDMW010000031.1 GCA_027448785.1 Candidatus Colwelliibacteriota bacterium
GTCCGACTACGCCGACCGACGAAACGATCAATGGTATAAAGTTCCGCGCCTTTCCCTTGGAGAGCGCGGGGATGATGCAGTACCTCGTAGGCGTGAGCTACCGCACGATCCACAACGGCGTCTGCTACGCCATTGAACAGCTGAAAGCCGGCAGCAATTACCGCAATCCGACGAGCAGCCCGCAGGACATTCCGCAATCCGTCTTGGATAATTACTACAATCAAGCCTCGTCCATCGTGCAGACATTCAGGTTCACCAAATAAGCGCAAAGCGAAAAGTTAAAAGCGAAAAACACCGGCCGGCCGTTAGTCGCCGGTTCTTTTGCATTTTGCGCTTTTCGTTTTGCACTTATATCTGCATTTATTTGACTCTCTCATCAAAGGGTGCAAGACTTCCAATTACTGCAACTTGTCACAGGAAAGGAGTGTTGAACGATGGGGAAGGTAGTTAAGCTCGATGATTGGAGAAAACCGAGAGAGTGGATGGAGCTCACGCCAAAACAAAAGCGCGAGAATAAGCGCTGGCAAGAACAGACGCTCGCTACCCTGATCGGCTCTCTCTTGCTCCTCGGATCCTTCTTAATCTATG
>DAIDMW010000032.1 GCA_027448785.1 Candidatus Colwelliibacteriota bacterium
TCACTGATCCATGGCACAAAAGATAAAAAATTTCAAAACGTCCCGACAGAAACTCTTCATCCTGCTCGCACTCGTGATGCTCGCCGTAACCCTTATCCTCGTCGTCTACTTCGTGACCTCTCTTGCACAAAGCATCGAGGTGACCTTGAAGCTGCCGCCGACAAAGGAAACCACGGTTCAATTTGACATCCAAGGCTTCCAAAAACTAAACTTAACGCAGTAAGAAGGTGGGCGTGGAAGGAATCGGACCTTCGACCTCTGTCTTATCAGGACAGCGTTCTACCACTGAACTACGCGCCCGAACTTCATCTATTGTTGCACTTTATCACGTTTTTTTCAACCGCATGGGCCTATAGTGAGGCGGGTTGAAAGCAAACAGTTTTGCTTTCAACGGGCAAGTACTTATGCTAACTTATAAGATAGCAATTTGCCCAGGAGCAACACTCCATTTGCGTACCAAAGGGGCCCGTAGTTCAGTGGTAGAACGCCGCTTTTGCAAAGCGGAGGTCAGCGGTTCAATCCCGCTCGGGTCCACCACACAAACCTTTAGCTTGAGAGGGAACGAAG
>DAIDMW010000033.1 GCA_027448785.1 Candidatus Colwelliibacteriota bacterium
TACCCAATACTTCAAAAATATTCATAAACACCCGCTTTTAACTAAAGACGAGGAATATGAGCTCAGTTTAAAAGCTCAGAACGGCGATAAAGAAGCAAGAGATTTGATGATACAGTCAAACCTCGGACTGGTAATTCAGGTTGCGAAAAGATTTCTCGGAAGAGGTATTTCTTTTGAAGACTTAATAGAAGAAGGAAATATCGGACTTATGAAAGCGGTTGAGAAATTTCAGCCGTCTAAAGGATTTAGATTTTCGACTTACGCCACTTGGTGGATAAGGCAGGCTATAGAAAGGGCAATATTAAATTCTGCGCGTCTCATCAGGATTCCGATACATATTTCCGAAAGTATGTTTAAAATTTCAAAAGCCTCAAAAAATTTAGAAAAAGAAAATGGTTATGAACCGAATACTGATGATATTGCAGAATATATCGGCATTAATTCCGATAAAGTTGAAAAAATTTACGGATCTATTGCTAATATAACATCATTAGACTATTCAATGTCGCAGAATGAAGACGACCAGAATATGTCTTTAAACAATGTTGTTAAAGAAGACGAGG
>DAIDMW010000034.1 GCA_027448785.1 Candidatus Colwelliibacteriota bacterium
CGATCGCTCATTCTGGATAAGAGAGCTGTCGCACCGCACCGGGATAGGCGAGCGAGAACTGGTTGAAGAGATGGAGAAGATGAAACTCGGAGAAAATGAGAAAGTGTTTTCTCCGCCGGCCGCTGATGCCGTCTCGCCGGGCCTGAAACCCGAAAGCAGATTGGAGTTGATCTCTTTGCGCCTTCTTGGATTGGCTGGCGAGAAAGATAGATTGAGAAACAGCATGGGGGAGTATGGCGATTATCTGCCCGAGAAGTACCGCGCGGCTTACCAGGCCCTTTCTTCTAAGGAGGAGACGGCTACCTCGCTCGATATCCAGGGGCTCTTGAATCTCATTTCGCTTCGCGGGGGATTGGACGCCGATCTATTGAACGACGACGAAAAGCTAGAGTCAGAGTTTAAGACGCTGCTCCAGGAATTGGAGATAGAGTTTTTATCAAACGAAAAAAACGACTTGGCCAGGAAGATCTCTTCGCTGGAGGAGGGAGCGGATGAAGGCGAGCTCGTCGCGGCACTGAGAAGATTTGACGAAATCTCAAAAAAAATTCAAAATATCAAAA
>DAIDMW010000035.1 GCA_027448785.1 Candidatus Colwelliibacteriota bacterium
AGCGGCTTGCATATTACGCGCGGCATTGGAAGCGCTTGACGGCGTCGGGAGAGAAAATTCCACGCCTTTTCCGGCTTCCCCGCATAGGGGCTTCTGCATCTCGCACCCGGCAAAACCTAAAGCAAAAGTGAGCGTTTGCAGCGGGGTTGACAACGGCGTAATGTTGGGTATACTGTCCCTATAGCAATTTGACAACAGAATAATTTGCACAATTATAAAAGCAACTAAAAATCTTTTTAGTTGCCCTGTCTTATAACAAATGTTCTTATGTTTGTTATATGCTGAGAGTTTGATCCTAGCTCAGGATGAACGCTGGCGGCGTGGATAAGGCATGCAAGTCGAACGGACTTCAGGGAAAGCTTGCTTTCCCAAAAAGTTAGTGGCAAACGGGTTAGTAATGTGCAGGAATCTGCCTCAAAGTCGGGCACAACTCCGCGAAAGCGGGGCTAATTCCCGATGGTTTCCACCTTGTGTGGAATAAAGCTTCGGCGCTTTGAGAGGAGCCTGCATCCTATCAGCTTGTTGGTGAGGTAATGGCTTACCAAGGCGATGA
>DAIDMW010000036.1 GCA_027448785.1 Candidatus Colwelliibacteriota bacterium
CGATCGAGCTCTTCCGGCCGTTCGTCATCAATAAAATAATAGAGCGCGGATTTGCGTTCAATATCAAGCAAGCAAACCGCTTGATCGAGCAGGGGCCGCCGGAAGTGTGGGCAATCTTGGAAGAAGTCATTCAATCGAGGAGGGTGCTTTTGAATCGCGCTCCGACTCTCCACCGCCTCGGCATTCAAGCATTTAAGCCAGTTCTGATCGAGGACCTTGCGATTCGGATCCCACCTTTGGTCTGCACCGCTTTCAATGCCGACTTCGATGGGGATCAAATGGCTATCCACTTGCCTTTGACCGCCGAGGCGCAGTACGAGGCGGAAAATCTCATGGATGCCGGGAAGAACCTCTTGAAGCCGGCCGACGGCGGACCGATCGTCACGCCGACCAATGACGTCATTTTGGGCGTTTATTTCCTGACCCATGTGAAAAAAGGCGCACAGGGGGAGGGGAAATCGTTCGCCGACGTCCGGGATCTTTCGTTTGCCGTCGAGAACGGCTTGGTTGATATAAGCGCGATGGTCAAGGTGTACGTCGAAGGAAAGCTTAT
>DAIDMW010000037.1 GCA_027448785.1 Candidatus Colwelliibacteriota bacterium
TACAGCAACTGCCCTCCGCTGGTGCCCCTGGTGCCAAAGAAAACACCCCTCGAGCGAATATTGCCGGAGTGTGCGTTAAAATGCCCAAGCGAGCCGCGTCACCGAGCCAGGACCCCCGCCGAACGGCGAGTCGGGTGGCGAGGAGCGTGCAAGCGAGGAGTATTTTCGCATGCGGAGGCCTATGAGCGAGAGGGGTATTTTCTTTGGAGGTAACAAACAAAAAAGGAGCTTTTGTATGCCGGCATACCCTACTTTCCCAACCGCGAAGGTTAGTATCATGAGGCCGAAACGCTTTCACTTCTCTGTTCGGAATGGGAAGAGGTGGACCACGTTCCGGTTAAACACCGGCAAACAAAAACTCCCTTTCATGAGAAAGTAAGCTTTTTGAGATAGAAATTGGTAATGCTTCACTATGGATTCACGAAGTAAAGGTAAACTTATTAGTACTCCTCGGCTCAAATCCTTACGGATCTTACACCTAGAGCCTATCAACCTGGTAGTCTTCCAGGAGTTCATGATGTCTAATCTTGGGAGAGGCTTCGCGCTTAGAT
>DAIDMW010000038.1 GCA_027448785.1 Candidatus Colwelliibacteriota bacterium
TGGATAGATCACTTGGCTTCGGGTCTATTACGTATAACTAATTCGCCCTATTAAGACTCGCTTTCGCTTCGGCTCCACCATTAACGGCTTAACCTTGCTATACATAATAACTCGCTGACTCATTATGCAAAAGGCACGCAGTCGCTCTGTTTATTATTACTAATAAACATAGAGCTTCTACTGATTGTAGACATATGGTTTCAGATACTATTTCATTCCCCTCTCGGGGTGCTTTTCACCTTTCCCTCACGGTACTAGTTCACTATCGGTCATCCGGTAATATTTAGCCTTCGGAGATGGTCCTCCGTAATTCCTGCAAAATTTCACGTGTTCCGCAGTACTTGAGAATATCTTGTGAAGATTAATTCGTTTCGTTTACGGGATTATCACCCTCTATGATCAACCTTTCCAGATTGTTCAACTACAAATTAATTTTGTAACTTCATCGAGCCTCTGTAAAGCTCGTAAAGACATCTCACAACCCCTTGCATAAAACGCTTACAGGCTATAATTATACAAGGTTTAGGCTATTTCCTTTTCGCTC
>DAIDMW010000039.1 GCA_027448785.1 Candidatus Colwelliibacteriota bacterium
TGGCCGCCGAGATCATTGAGCGCGACTTCATGGGCAGTCAGGCAAGAGAGTTTGGAAACTTCATACTTTAGAGAAGCGCAAAGCGCAAAGTAAAAAACAACGACTAGGGACTAGGGGTTAGGGATTAGGGATATAGAGATTCTTCGCTATGCTCAGAATGACGCCACGAGACCGTCATCCTGAAGCGAAGCTGAAGGATCTATCATGAGGACTGGCGGGTTAGTATTTTCGGATTTGGGATTTCCGTTATTTTGCCTTTTGCGCTTTTAGCTTTGCACTATTTACGCTTTCCTCTGGTTAAACCGATTATTCTGAGGTAAATTATTATTATCATGAGTTTAGGGAAAGGATTAGAGTCTTTGCTTCCGAAAAAAGAAGGGGAGGAAAACATCCCTGGAAGTTTTACTTCCTACGACAGCAATACAACCGCGCGCTCCGACGAGCGTCCTGCCTATCAGCCGCCTGAGCCGCGCCGCTCCGAAGGAGAAGCGGTTTTCCAGATCGAGGTGGAGAAGATAGTTCCCAACC
>DAIDMW010000040.1 GCA_027448785.1 Candidatus Colwelliibacteriota bacterium
GCAGGTATCGCCAACTTGGTGGGAGCCATTACAATAATTTAGATTAGGTGAATATGTGCAGGGAGGATAACTCCCGTCGAGTATAGGACCCGCAAACGCAACCTTGCTGCCCAAGGTTGCAATAACACTCACCGCTAATATAATCGTTGCAAAAACCAGCTGTCTTCGCATTTTTTCAATTGTACATACAAAAAAGTGTTTAGCAAACAGAAAAACCGCGCTATTTTCATAGCGCGGTCCGTGAGTCGTTAACTCACTTTGGTTCAGAGATGTAGGGGAAGGCTTCTTGTACCGCCGACAAAGGCGATGAGTAGACCGCGACTTGAGGTACGTACGGCAAGTACGAAACCAAGACGTTGCCATTCAACACCTTACCCATCATGAGCAGGGTTATGTCGGGATTAGAAACCACCGCAACAACCTCACCCTTTGTAACTGACTGACCGTCTTTGACCAACACATGTAGTGCGTTTCCTGCGTACAAAACGCAAACGCCCTTGTGTTGACTCATTAAAGACGACGTGGGT
>DAIDMW010000041.1 GCA_027448785.1 Candidatus Colwelliibacteriota bacterium
ATGAGATTAAAAAGGGCGGGAATGGCGTCAAGGTAGTAATGGCCGACAAGGAATATAGTCCGGAAGAAATCAGCGCCATGATCTTAGCCAAGCTCAAGGCTGACGCCGAGGCTTTTCTTGGCGACAAAGTCACCGAAGCCGTCATTACCGTGCCGGCATATTTTGATGATAGTCAACGTCAAGCCACTAAGGACGCCGGTAAGATTGCCGGGCTAGAAGTTAAGCGTATCATCAACGAGCCGACAGCCGCGGCTTTGGCTTACGGCTTGGACAAGGAAGGCAAAAGCGACGAAAAAATTGCCGTTTATGACCTTGGCGGCGGTACGTTTGACGTGTCCATACTCGAACTTGGTGACGGAGTTTTCGAGGTTAAAAGCACCAATGGCGATACTCACTTGGGTGGTGCTGACTTTGACCGGGTAATCGTGAATTATTTTGTAGACGAGTTTAAAAAAGAGTCCGGTATCGACATTGCAGACGATAAGCCGGCAATGCAAAGATTGCGTGACGAAGCCGAAAAA
>DAIDMW010000042.1 GCA_027448785.1 Candidatus Colwelliibacteriota bacterium
AGCTTCCGGAAGGTTACCCGGCTTGGACTTAAAAAAACTTAAGGGCAAGGAAGATATTTTTCGGATAAGAAAAGGAAGCATAAGGATTATTTACCGCGTCGCGGATGAAAAGATATTTATCCTTGCCATCGAACGGCGCAAAGAAAGTACTTATAAGCTTTAATTCGTAAAGAAAGCGCAGAAAGCTTAAAACGAAAAGCTAAAAGCTAAAAGCGAAAAACAGCGCCAAGGCGAGCGCAAAATGAAAAGCGCAAAGCGTAAAAGAACCGACGGTCAACGCCAACCTAGTCGCTAATCACTTATTTTAACTTTTGCGCTTTTCGTTTTAAGCTTATATGGTGTCGTATAACATACATTATGCGACAGTATATATTTTAGGTCTGTTAGACGTAGAGGGCTATCCCCTCCAGTTTTTATAGGATATTTTCTAATTTACCTATATAATTTTATTTGTTAATCAAATCCCGTCGGGCTAGATGGCAAAGCATAACCCGAAAGCCTTCCATAAATTTATCGTT
>DAIDMW010000043.1 GCA_027448785.1 Candidatus Colwelliibacteriota bacterium
TAGCAATTCATCCCCCGCCTTAAAAGGCAGAAATACTTTTACTTGGTTTTTGATAAATTTAATTCTTCACAATTTATAACTAAAATTAATAAGATTTGAAACTACTGTTTGTTTTTAAATAATTGCAATGAGGCGACCAGATATACTGCAAGAATAGTATTTCATTGCTTTATATATTATTATTTTATCTGAACTCAAAGATATCTGAACTCAAAGATATTATGATAGCCATAAACTGGCGGAGAGGGAGGGATTCGAACCCTCGATAGACTCACATCTATACATGATTTCCAATCATGCTCCTTCGGCCTCTCGGACACCTCTCCTTATATAAATTGTTTGTTTCCCGACAGACTGTTATAATATTTTATTTATTGCTAGCATTCTTGCAGCATTAAATTATTGCAATATTAAATGTTACTTAATAGATTAACATTTATTAATAACCAATTTCAAGTTTATTTTTATTTATTTTTACATTAAATTTTTTGTTAACATTTAAAACACTCGACT
>DAIDMW010000044.1 GCA_027448785.1 Candidatus Colwelliibacteriota bacterium
GTCTGTCAGGTCGGTGAACAGGAACTCTGCCTCGTCGAAGTCCTTATTAGACATGATCATCTTCAGCGCGAGCGCGATGAAGATGATGTCATCCACCACAGAAATTCGCTTGATCCGCACTCAGAACCAACCTCCTTATATCAGGAACAGTAACTGCGATTAGTAGAACATAAAATAATGATATTGTCAATAGAATAAAACCGAGGATTTAAGCTTCCTAATTTGACAAAAACACAACCCACCTAGGTCTGTCCGATACTTTTCCTAACTGCTCCGATTAATAGACGACGTTAGAACCCGTTTTGTTATATAATTTAAACAAATGATCAATAAGGTTGTTATTGCTGGAGGAATTGTTGTCATTTTAATATTAGGCATATGGATTGGTGCTTATCTTTTAATGCAAAATACGACAAATCGTATTCAGCAGATTGTTTATAACGAGGTAAATCAACCTAGTACTACAAACTCTAATATTGTATTACCAACGGCACCCACAACATCTCC
>DAIDMW010000045.1 GCA_027448785.1 Candidatus Colwelliibacteriota bacterium
ATCCAACAACTGCAGAGCCAACTGAACCTGATGCAGGGCGGAACGAGCGCTGCCACCTCGGCCGCCACTTCGACTGCCGGGCAATAATCCTGAAGTCGAGCAAAAAACGCCCCTTACCGGGGCGTTTTTAGATGTTGGCAAATCTCCTTTTTTGGCCTAAAATCAATCTTAGTTTCAGCGGGATTAGTATAGTGGTAGTACGCCACCTTGCCAAGGTGATGGCGCCAGTTCGATTCTGGTATCCCGCTCCAAAATATTTATTTTCATCTACAATACCTCGCCGCTTGCGGCGTGGTAGTTTATCTACTCCATCCCTCACTCGTATAGGGCGCGCAAACCAGGGCGCAAACAGGCCGATCCGCGCACTTAATACCAACGATCTTGAATTGCACTTCCCCATACTGATTTTCGCGGTACTGGCGCATATTTCCCAGCGAATCGCGGATTAGCTTTTCCACCTCAGCCCCTGACCCGCCTTGGTGTTCTACGAAAAGGCCGCGGCC
>DAIDMW010000046.1 GCA_027448785.1 Candidatus Colwelliibacteriota bacterium
AGGTTTGCCTAGGTTTGCCTAGGTTTGCCTAGGTTTGCCTAGGTTTGCCTAGGTTGTGGAATGGGATGATCGTACTAATATCCTGTTACACATTTTGTTAGGCAAAGTGCGATGTTGTGTAACAAATCCCAATCCACAAAGGAGATGTCTTTATGAGTATACTCGTCAAGAAGGCGCAGGCCAGTGCCGAAGCCGGTTTCACCCTCATCGAACTGATGATCGTCATCGCCATCATCGGCATCCTGGCGGCCATCGCCATTCCGCAGTATGAGAAGTATATTGCTACCGCACAGGGCGCTGACGTGGCTGCCAACTTCCACAGTGCAGTAACCGCAGTTACTGCTGCTGTAGCAGCAGCTCAAGCTGGTCAGCAAACGGTTGTTCTAGGCACAGCGGCGACACAGTCTGGGGTTTTGAGTTTTTCCGCTGCAAACCCGCTGCCGGGAACCAATGACGCCGCATTCACCACCACTGGCACTGGTGTTGGCCAGGTTGTGTTGGCTGG
>DAIDMW010000047.1 GCA_027448785.1 Candidatus Colwelliibacteriota bacterium
CGCCCCGGTTCCCGCGAAACGACGCCGGAGAGCGAATTACAGGCCATCGCTACGGAATTCAAGGCAGCTCTGAGCTGGAAAAAATAAGGGTCTCCCCGGACGGAAACAAAAAAAACGGTTCTTTGATGTCGGCACATCCTACTTTCCCCGCCGCTTGCGCGACAAGTATCATCGGATTGGAGCACTTTCACTTCTCTGTTCGGAATGGGAAGAGGTGGGACATGCTTCAATAGAGCACCGACATCAAAAAACCGTTTTGATGATGTAGAGTTTTTTGGTTTACGATCTTTCGACCCTAAACCTTATCAGTCCCACGTCGCTCCTGCGGAGCTCTGCGGGACACACACTTTCGTGTGCGAAGTCAGCATTGGGATGGTTGGCGGGATGATTAGTACTCCTCAGCTGAAACCCTTGCGGGTCTTACACTTAGAGCCTATCAAGGTCGTAGTCTTCGACCACATCACGCATGTCTAATCTTGGGGTAGGCTTCGCGCTTAGATGCT